>JAOUGZ010000214.1 GCA_029865405.1 Betaproteobacteria bacterium | reverse complement strand
CGTCGATCGCGAAGGGCGCGCGCTCGCCTACGCCACGGCGCCGGTGGTCTGGGGCGCCGAAGGCACCGTCAGCCAGCATTCCTTCCACCAGCTCCTGCACCAGGGTACGCAGGTCGTACCCGCCGACTTCATCGTCGCCGGCGTAAGCGCGGCGCTCGACGCCAACGCCGAGGCGCAAGCGCGCGCGCTCGCCTTCGGCACCGACGACCCGGCGCTGCCCGCGCACCGGCAGTACCCCGGAAACCGGCCCTCGAATACGCTGCGCCTGCGGCGCGTCGACGCGCGCGCCTTGGGCGCGCTCATCGCCGCCTACGAGCACAAGGTGTTCGCGCAGGGCGTGATCTGGAACGTGAACAGCTTCGACCAGTGGGGCGTCGAGCTGGGGAAACAATTGGCCGGCAGAATACTCAAACACGAAAACCAGGGGAGGACGTAATGGACCAGGAGACCTTCAACCTCAGCATCCGCAAGTTCCTGAAGATGGTGGGCGTGAATTCGCAGCGCGAGATCGAGCAGGCCGTGCAGCAGGCGCTGGCGGGGGCGAAGCTCAAGGGCTCCGAAAGCTTCGCTGCGCGCGTCACGCTCGAGATCCCTTCACTGGGCGTGAAGGTGCCGTTCGACGGCGAAATAAAGCTACAATGAGCCGGTGAACAAGGCGCGCGAATTCGACCAGAGCGTGCTCACCGAGCTGCAGGCCCTGCTCGGGGACCGCGTCACCGTTTCGGCGGGCATCCGCGAGCACCACGGCAAGGACGAGTCCTACCTGCCTTACGCGCCGCCCGACGCGGTGGCGTTCCCGAAATCCACGGAAGAAGTGCGCGACATCGTCAACATCTGCCGCCGCCACCGCGTGCCGATGATTCCCTACGGCGTCGGCACCTCGCTCGAAGGCCACATCCTCGCCATCCAGGGCGGCGTGTGCATCGACATGGGGCAGATGAACCAGGTGCTGGCGGTGCACGAGCAAGACATGGACGCCGTGGTGCAGGCCGGCGTCACGCGCAAACAGCTGAACGAGTTCATCAAGCACACGGGCCTGTTTTTCCCCATCGATCCGGGCGCCGATGCGACCCTGGGCGGCATGAGCGCGACACGCGCTTCGGGCACCAACGCCGTGCGCTACGGCACCATGCGCGAGAACGTGCTGTCGCTGAAGGTGGTGCTCGCCGACGGGCGCATCATCCAGACCTCGCGCCGCTCGAAGAAGTCGGCCGCGGGCTACGACCTGACGCGCCTGTTCGTGGGCTCGGAAGGGACCCTGGGCATCATCACCGAGGTCACGGTGAAGCTGCACCCGGTGCAGGCGGCGATGTCGGCGGCGGTGTGCGCGTTCGAGACGGTGAAGGGCGCGGCCGACACCGTAATCCAGACGCTGCAGTCGGGCATCCCGATCGCGAGAAGCGAATTGCTCTGCGCCACGACCATGGCGGCGCTGAACAAGCACAACAAGACGAGCCACCGCGAGATGCCGACCCTGCTGCTGGAGTTCCACGGCACCGAGGCCGGCGTGGTCGAGCAGGCCGAGATGGTGCAGGAGATCGCGAAAGAAAACGGCGGCCTCGGATTCCAGTGGGCCACCAGGCCCGAGGAGCGCACCAAGCTCTGGGAGGCGCGCCACAACGCCTACTTCGCCTGCCTGCAGCTGAAGGCCGGCTCACGCGCTGTCTCCACCGACGTGTGCGTGCCGATCTCGCGCCTCGCCGAATGCATCGTCGAGACCACCAAGGACATCGAGAAGGCGTCGATGCCGATCCCGCTCTTCGGGCACGTCGGCGACGGCAACTTCCACCTCGTGATCCTGGTCGACCCGGCGAGCCCGTCCGACATGGAAGAAGCCAAGGCGATCAACGTTCGATTGGTGAAGCGCGCGCTCGCCATGGAAGGCACCTGCACCGGCGAGCACGGCATCGGCATGGGCAAGCAACCCTACCTGCAGGAGGAGCTGGGCGAAGCGGTGGACCTGATGCGCGACCTGAAGCACACGTTCGACCCTGAGAACCTGCTCAATCCCGGCAAGGTCCTGCCGCCGCCGTGAGCGCCGAAGCGCGGCTGAAAACGCTCGGCATCGACCTCGGCACGGTCTCCGCGCCGGTCGCCAACTACGTCAACGCGGTCCGCACCGGCAACCTGCTGTACCTCTCGGGCAAGGGGCCGCGCGCCGAGAACGGCATGCGGCCGCAGGGCAAGGTCGGGCGCGAATATACCGCCGAGCAAGCCTACCGGCACGCGCGCTCGGTCGGCCTCGATCTCCTCGCGGTCATGCGGACCGAGCTCGGCAGCCTCGACAAGGTGGTGCGCGTGGTGAAGCTCCTCGGCATGGTGAACGCCGTGCCCGAGTTCCAGGACCATCCCAAGGTGATCAATGGCTGCTCGGATCTCTTCGTCGAGGTCCTCGGCGACGCCGGCAGGCACGCCCGCTCCGCCGTGGGCATGGGCTCGCTCCCCATGGGCATTCCCGTGGAGATCGAAGTCATCGTCGAAGTCAAATAGGGACAGACCTCATTTTTCTCATCTGCAGATGAGAAAAATGAGGTCTGTCCCTATTTAAATGGTCATGATGGTCTTGCGGTAGTACTTCAGCTCCTCGATCGAATCGAGGATATCGGCGAGCGCCTCGTGCTTGCCCTCCTTCTTCAGGCCCTTGGCGAGCTCGGGCTTCCAGCGCCTCGCCAGCTCCTTCAGCGTCGACACGTCGAGGTTGCGGTAGTGGAACCACGCCTCGAGCCTGGGCATCCAGCGCGCCAGAAACCGGCGGTCCTGGCAGATGGAGTTGCCGCACATCGGCGACACGCCGGCGGGCACGTGCTGCGCGAGGAAGGCGAGCATCTCGGCTTCCACCGCCGCCTCGTCCAGGCGCGAGGCCTTCACCTTGTCGACCAGGCCGGACTTGCCGTGCACGCCCGTGTTCCATGAATCCATCGCCGCCAGCACCTCGTCGGGCTGGTGCAGCACCCGCACCGGCCCCTCGGCGACGATGTTGAGCTGGCCATCGGTGATGAGCAGCGCGATCTCGATGATGCGGTCGCTGTCGGGTGTGAGGCCGGTCATCTCCATGTCGATCCAGATGAGGTTGTTCGCATCCGCAGGCATGACGTATTCTCTCATGCTGCCATGAACGCTTTTTCCTGGGCATTCCTCGCCGTGCTCGCGGCTGCGACGCTCACCCGCCTGTGGCTCGCCGAGCGGCAGGTGGCGCACGTGCGCGCGCATCGCGCCGCCGTGCCGTCAATGTTCGCCGACACGATTCCGCTCGCCGCGCACCAGAAGGCGGCCGACTACACGGTGGCCAAGGCGCGCCTCGGTATGCTCGACGTGCTGCTCGGCGCCGCCCTCCTCGTCGCGCTCACGCTCGGCGGCCTGCTGCAGTGGATGTCGGCGCAATGGGGCGCGGTGTTCGCCCCGGGCGGCATCGCGCACGGCGCGGCGCTGGTGGCGGGTGCCGTGGTGCTGCTCTCCGCGCTCGAGCTGCCGGTGGCGATCTACCGCACGTTCGTCATCGAGGCGCGCTTCGGCTTCAACCGCATGAGCGCGGCGCTGTTCATCGCCGATCTGGCGAAGAACGCGGCGCTCGGCGCCGCGCTTGGCCTGCCGTTGCTCGTGCTGGTGCTGTGGCTGATGGGCCGCATGGGCGAGCTCTGGTGGCTCTATGTCTGGTGCGCCTGGATCGGCTTCAACCTGCTGGTCCTGCTCCTCTACCCGACGTTCATCGCGCCGCTGTTCAACAAGTTTTCGCCGCTCGAGGATCCCGCCCTCGCCGGGCGCATCGACGCGCTCCTCGCGCGCTGCGGCTTCACCTCGAACGGCCTGTACGTGATGGACGGCTCGCGGCGCTCGGCGCACGGCAATGCCTACTTCACCGGCTTCGGCGCGGCGAAGCGCATCGTGTTCTTCGACACGCTGCTCTCGCGCCTCCGGCCGCCCGAGGTCGAGGCGGTGCTCGCGCACGAGCTCGGCCACTACCGGCGGCATCACGTCTGGAAGCGCATCGCGCTGCTCTTTGCGCTGTCGCTCGGCCTGCTGTGGGTGCTCGGGCAGCTGCTCACGGAGCCCTGGTTCTACGCCGGCCTCAATGCCGGCACGCCCGGCGACGCCCTGGGGCTTCTGCTCTTCGTGCTGGTGCTGCCGGTGTTCACGTTCTTCCTGCAGCCGCTCACCAGCCTGTACTCGCGGCGCCACGAGTTCGAGGCCGACGCCTATGCCGCCGCGCACGCCAGCGCCGCCGAGCTGGTGCGGGCGCTGGTCAAGCTCTACCAGGACAATGCCGCCACGCTCACGCCCGATCCGCTGCACTCGGCGTTCTACGATTCGCACCCGCCGGCTGCATTGCGCATCGCGCGGCTGCAGGCGCACGCCTAGGAGGCTTTATGGACGAGCTCGCGACGAGGAAATGCAAGCCCTGCGAGGGCGGCGTGCCCGCCTATGACGACAGGCAGGCGCGCGACCTGCTGAAGCAACTGAAGGGCTGGATCCTCGAGGACGGCAGACTGGTGAAGGTCTACCCGTTCAGCAACTACCACCACACCATGGCCTTCGTGAACGCGCTCGCCTGGGTCTCGCACCGCGAGGATCACCACCCCGACCTGGACGTGGGCTACAACAAGTGCCGGGTCGCGTACTGGACGCACGCGGTGGGCGGCCTGTCGGAAAACGACTTCATCTGCGCGGCGAAGTGCGACGCGCTGTTCGACCTATAGGCGCAACCCGGCCGTGCAGCGCGTTTACAGCTCGTACGACCTCATCGCCGTGCACCACGCGAGGAACCTCCTCGAAGCCGAGGGCATCCGCGCCGAGGTGAGGAACGAGCGGCTGTCCTCGGCCATGGGCGAGCTGCCGCCCGCGGAGTGCCAGGCCGAGGTCTGGGTGCTGGAGGCGCGCGACGCGCAGCGCGCCGAGCGGCTGCTGCGCGAGGGGGCGCGCGCCTCGGGGCCGCCCTGGTCCTGCGCCGGCTGCGGCGAGCGCATGGAGGCGCAGTTCACGCAATGCTGGCGCTGCGGCGCGCAGCGCCCGGCCTAGAGCACGCTCGCCAGCGCCAGAAGCATCAGCAGGAACACCCAGACCACGAGCGCGCGCCACACCAGCCCGACGACGCCGTCGAGGAACGGCGCATCGGCGGTCTCGCCCACGCCCATCTCGGGACGCACCTCCACGCCCTCGATCGCGGTGAGCGGCATGCCCAGGCGCACGCCCAGCGCGCCGGCGCCCGCGGCGAGGATCACGCCGGCGTCGGGGTCGGGCCAGGCCGGCGCCTGCGTGCGCCAGCAGTAGACCGTGTCCTCGAAATCGCCCACCACCGCGAAGGACGCCGCGGTGAGCCGCACCGCCGGCCATTCCAGGGCGCGGCACGCGCGCTCGGCGAACTCGCCGAACGCGCCCAGTCCGCGCCAGCGCTGGCGCAGGTACACCGTCAGCCGGTAGAGAATGGCGCCGCTCGGCCCGGGCAGCAGCACGAACCAGAACAGCACGCCGAACACGTGCCGGTGCGAGGCCACCAGCGCCTCCTCGATG
>JAOUGZ010000213.1 GCA_029865405.1 Betaproteobacteria bacterium | reverse complement strand
CTTCATCCGGTCGAGCGTCTTCAGCATGCCCGCGAGCCCTTGCGCGTCGGCGAGGTTCTGCTCGTAGGTGTAGCCGGACATGCGCTTCATCCAGTTGAGGTCGCCCCCGGCGCAAAAGGCCGGCCCATTGCCGCCGAGGACCACCACGCGCACCGCGTCGTCGGCGTCGAGCTCGCGCAGCGCCTTGGTTACGCCGGCGATGAGTGCGTCGTCGAAGGCGTTGCGGATCTCGGGGCGATCGAGCATCAGGCGCGCCACGCCGTCTCTGCTTTCGACTTTCAGCATCTCAGGCGATCTCCGGTTCGATCGTCACCTCGGTCTTCACCGAGTTGGCGATGAAGCACTTGTGGTGGGCGGCTTCGTGCAGCTGCGCGTGCTCGTCGGCGCTCGGCTTGCGGCCGGAGAACGTCACCCGCGGGCGCAGGGTGACGCGCGTCATCGCCTCGCGCCCTGCGGCGTTCTTGCCGAGGATTCCAGAGGCGTGGTCGACGTAGCGGTCGACGACGAGCTTCGCCTGCCAGGCGAGGTGCAGGAACCACAGCATGTGGCAGGACGAGAGCGAGGCGACGAACGCCTGCTCCGGATCCACCCCCGCGGCGCCCTTCGCGGCAGGCGGGATGTTGGACGGCGCCGCGCTCGCCGGCACGCGAATGCCGCCTTCGAACTCGAGCGTGTGCGCGCGGCTGTAGGTCTTGTAGTCGAAGGTGGCGCCCTGGCGCTGCCATTCGATGGTGGCGTCGTGCTCGGACATGACTACATCCTGAAGACGCCGAACTTCGTCGGCTGGATCGGGGCATTGAGCGAAGCGGAGATGGCGAGCGCCAGCAGGCGCCGCGTGTCGGCCGGATCGACCACGCCGTCGTCCCACAGGCGCGCGCTCGAGTAGTAGGGATGGCCCTGGCGCTCGTACTGCTCGCGAATCGGGTTCTTAAACGCCTCCTCCTCGGCCTCGGACTTGAACTCGCCGCGCACCGTGGCGAGCACGCTCGCCGCCTGCTCGCCGCCCATGATCGAGATGCGCGCGTTCGGCCACATCCAGAGAAAGCGCGGCGCGTAGGCGCGCCCGCACATGCCGTAGTTGCCCGCGCCGAACGAGCCGCCGAGGATCAGGGTGAACTTCGGCACCTGCGCAGTGGCCACCGCGGTCACCATCTTGGCGCCGTCCTTGGCGATGCCGCCCGCCTCGTACTTCTTGCCCACCATGTAGCCGGCGATGTTCTGCAGGAAAAGGAGCGGGATGCCGCGCTGCGCGGCGAGCTCGATGAAGTGCGCCGCCTTGAGCGAGCTCTCGGAGTACAGGATGCCGTTATTGGCGAGGATCGCCACCGGGTAGCCGTGCAGGTGCGCAAAGCCCGTCACCAGTGTCGTGCCGTAGTTCTGCTTGAACTCGTCGAGCTCGGAGCCGTCGACGATGCGCGCGATCACTTCGCGCACGTCGTAGGGCTTTCTCACCTCGGCGGGGATCACGCCGTAGATCTCCTCGGCGGGGTAGAGCGGCTCGCGCGGCGCGCGCACGTCGAGCGACACGCGCTTGCGGGTGTTGAGGCCGGCGACGATGCGCCTGCAGATGGCGAGGGCGTGCGCGTCATTCTGCGCGTAGTGGTCGGACACGCCCGAGACCTTGGTGTGGACGTCAGCGCCCCCGAGCTCCTCCGGCGTCACGACTTCACCGGTCGCCGCCTTCACCAGCGGCGGGCCGCCGAGAAAAATCGTACCCTGGCCCTTGACGATGATCGACTCGTCCGACATCGCCGGCACGTACGCCCCGCCGGCGGTGCACGAGCCCATCACCGCGGCAATCTGCGGGATGCCCGCTGCCGACAGGTTGGCGATGTTGAAGAAAATGCGCCCGAAGTGCTCGCGGTCCGGAAATACGTTGTCCTGCTCGGGCAGGAAGCCGCCGCCCGAATCGACGAGGTAGATGCACGGCAGCCGGTTCTGCGCCGCGATCTCCTGCGCGCGCAGGTGCTTCTTCACCGTCATCGGGTAGTAGGTGCCGCCCTTGATGGTGGCGTCGTTGGCGACGATCACGCACTCGCGTGCCGAGACGCGGCCGACGCCGCAGATGATGGAGGCCGAGTGCACGTCGCCGCCATACATGCCGTGGGCGGCGAGCTGGCCGATCTCCAGGAACGGCGTTCCGGGGTCGAGCAGCGTTCTCACCCGCTCGCGCGGCAGGAGCTTTCCGCGCGCGGCGTGCTTGGCGCGCGCCTCCTCGGGGCCGCCCGCGGCGGCCTGCGCGACCTTCTCGCGCAGGTCGGCGACGAGCGCGCGCATGCGCTCGGCGTTGGCGCGGAACTCCGCCGAACGCGGGTTGAGCTGGCTGCGGATCGCCGGCATCAGGCGCCTCCCAGGGCGCGCCCGATCACCAGCCGCTGGATGTCGCTCGCCCCCTCGTAGATCTTGCATACGCGCACGTCGCGCCAGATGCGCTCGACGGGAAAGTCCGCGACGTAGCCGTAGCCGCCGTGGATCTGCATCGCGTCCGAGCACACCTTCTCGGCCATCTCGGTGGCGAAGAGCTTGGCCATCGAGGCTTCCTTCAGGCAGGGCGCGCCGGCGTCCCGCAGGCGCGCCGCGTACAGGTACATCTGGCGCGCGGCCTCGACCTGCGTCGCCATGTCGGCAAGGCGGAAGTTCACCGCCTGGTGCTCGAAGAGCGTCTTGCCCATGCTCTTGCGCTCCTGGGCGTAGGCGAGCGCCGCCTCGAACGCCGTGCGCGCCATGCCGGTGGCCTGTGCCGCGACGTTGATGCGGCCCGACTCGAGGTTGGCGAGCGCGATGCGGTAGCCCATGCCCTCGTCGGCGAGGCGGTTGGCCGCCGGCACCTTGCAGTTCTCGAAAACGATCTGCGCCGTGTCGGAGGCGCGCTGCCCGGTCTTGTCCTCGAGCCGCGCGACCTTGTATCCGGGCGTCGAGGTCGGCACCACGAAGGCGCTGATGCCCTTGGCGCGCGCCGACTTGTCGGTGACGGCGAACACGATCGCCAGCTCGGCGTTCTTGCCCGAGGTGATGAACTGCTTTACGCCGTTCAGCACGTAGTCGGCGCCGTTCTTCTCCGCGCGCGTCGTGATCGCCGCGGCATCCGAGCCAGCCTGCGGCTCGGTGAGCGCAAAGGCGCCGAGCATGTCGCCGCGGGCAAGGGGCTTGAGGAACTGCTCTTTCTGCGCGTCGCTGCCGTAGCCGAGCAGAATGTTGGCGGCGAGGTTCGTCACCATGACGATGGTGCAAGTGGCGCCGTCGCCCGCCGAGATCTCGTCGCAGGCGATGGCGAGCGAGGTGGTGTCCATGCCGGCGCCGCCCCACTGCTCCGGGATCGCCACCCCCATCAAGCCCATGTCCGCGAGCCCCCGAACCTCGGCGCGCGGGAAGTGGCCCTCGCGGTCCCAGGCGGGCGCGTTGGGCGCGAGCCGCTCGCGGGCGTAGCGCCGCACGGCGTCGCGCAGCTGCTCGTGATGCTCGGCGAGGCTCATCTTCAGGTCACCCGCGCGTAGGTGACCGTGTGGTGCGTGAACAGGCGCCCCTTGCCGTCGTGGCACTCGGCCGTGCCGTAGATGATGCGCTTGCCGGTCTTCAGCACGCGCGCGGTGCAGTAGACGGTCTCGCGGCGCGCGGCGTTCAGGAACGCGGTGTTCAGCTCGGAGGTCACCGCGTCGTGCTCGATGCCGATGTGGCGCTTGATGGCGAGCCACATGGCGCAGTCGGCCGCCGCCATGAACGCGGGGCCGTTCACCGTGCCGCCGGGGCGCTCGAGCGCGCTCCGATAGGGCATGACGATGGTGCATTCATGGTCGTCCACCGATTGCAGGCGCATGCCGTAGTCGCGCACAAAGCGCGCGCGCTTGAGCAGTGCCTGCAGCTCGCGCTTCGAAGGCTTCTTCAGGGTCACACGAGCTCGAGCGCCATGGCGGTGGCCTCGCCGCCGCCGATGCACAGGCTCGCCACGCCGCGCTTGCCGCCGTACTTCCGGAGCGCGCCGATGAGCGTGACGACGATGCGCGCGCCCGAAGCGCCGATCGGGTGCCCGAGAGCGCAGGCGCCGCCGTGCACGTTCACCTTGTCGTGCGGCAGGCCGTGCTCCTTCATGGCGGCCATCGTCACCACGGCGAAGGCTTCGTTGATCTCGAACAGGTCGACCTTGTCCGCGGACCAGCCGGTGCGCGCGAAGAGCTTTTGCATCGCGCCCACCGGCGCGGTGGTGAACCAGCCGGGCTCCTGCGCGTGCGTGGCGTGCCCGACGACGGTGGCGAGCGGCGCGAGGCCGCGCTTCTCGGCCGTGGAGCGGCGCATCAGGACGAGCGCCGCGGCGCCGTCCGAGATCGAGCTCGAGTTGGCCGCGGTCACCGTGCCGTCCTTGCGGAACGCGGGTTTCAGCGTCGGGATCTTGGCGAGGTTCGCCTTGAAGGGCTGCTCGTCGGTCTCGATGAACTTCTCCTCCTTGCCCGCTTTGATGGCCAAGGGCGTGGTCTCCCAGGCGAACCAGCCTTCCTTGTTCGCCTTCTGCGCGCGCTCGAGCGAGGTGATGGCGAACTGGTCCTGGGCTTCGCGCGAGAAGGCGTACTTCTGCGCGCAGTCCTCGGCGAAGGTGCCCATCAGGCGGCCCTTTTCGTAGGCGTCCTCGAGCCCGTCGTAGAACATGTGGTCGATCACCTGGCCGTGGCCCATGCGCAGGCCCGCGCGTGCCTTGGGCAGCAGGTAGGGGGCGTTGGTCATGGACTCCATGCCGCCCGCGACGACGATGTCCATGCTGCCGGCGGTGAGCAGGTCGCTCGCCAGCATCGCCGCCTTCATCCCGGAGCCGCACATCTTGTTCACGGTGGTGCAGCCGGCGGCAAGCGGCAGGCCCGCGCCGAGCGAGGCCTGGCGCGCGGGCGCCTGGCCCTGGCCCGCCGGGAGCACGCAGCCCATGATCACTTCCTGCACGTCCTCCGGCTTGAGTTTCGCCCGCTCCACCGCGGCGCGGATGGCGGCGGCGCCGAGCTCGGGCGCGGCGAAGCTCTTCAGCTCCCCCTGGAAGCCGCCCATCGGGGTGCGGGCGGCGGCAACGATGACGATCGGGTCTTGGGCCATGGCGTTACTCCGTTCGGGTGCAGTCGAGATCGCGCAGCAGACCGTCCTGCAGGTCGTAGATCCAGCCGTGAACGGCAAGGGGCTGCTGGCGCGCCCAGGCGTCCTGGACCGAAGTGCACTGGCTGATATGGTGGACTTGCTCGCGTACGTTCAGTTCGCACAGGCGCCGGTGGCGCGCGTCGTCGTCGCCGATCGCCTGCATTTCTCCCGCGTGCTTGGCGGCCACGTCCTGCACGTGGCGCAGCCAGTTCTCCGACAGCCCGGTGCGCTGCCGGCCCATCGCGGCGAGCACGCCGCTGCAGCCGTAGTGCCCGCAGAGGATGATGTGCCGCACCTTGAGGAAGTCCACGGCGAACTGGATCACCGACAGGCAGTTGAGGTCGGTATGCACGACGACGTTGGCGATGTTGCGGTGGACGAACACCTCGCCCGGCGCGAGGCC
>JAOUGZ010000212.1 GCA_029865405.1 Betaproteobacteria bacterium | reverse complement strand
TCGCCGTCGTTGCCGCGCCCCAGGTCCGAATAGCCGACTTCCACGCCCCAGTTGGGCGAGAAGCGATAGCCCCCGAAATGCCGATAGCCGATATCCGCGTCCTCGGTGGCCGGCGCCACGGGGCGGATGCCGCCGCCCAGGTACCAGCCGGTGCCCGGCGCGGCGACCTGCGCGAGCGCGGCGGAGGCGTAGTGGGCCCCGAGAACCGCGGCGAGGAGAAAGTGGGCACGCCTCATCGTTCAAATGCTATGCCTGCGCCGCGCAAAGGACAAGGGGAGAAAGCCGCGGGTCTGGCAAAATCGCGTCATGGCCATCGAAAGCGATCGTCTGATCGCGGCGGCCCCCGCCTCCCCCCAGGAAGAACAGTTCGAGCGCTCGCTCCGCCCGGGGCGGCTCGCCGACTACGTCGGGCAGCAAAAGACGCGCGAGCAGCTCGCCATCTTCATCGAGGCCGCGCGCGGCCGCAGCGAGGCGCTCGACCACGTGCTCCTGTTCGGCCCGCCGGGCCTGGGCAAGACCACGCTCGCGCACATCATCGCCCGCGAAATGGGCGTGAACCTGCGCCAGACCTCGGGCCCGGTGCTCGAGCGCCCGGGCGACCTCGCGGCGCTGCTCACCAACCTCGAGCCGCGGGACGTCCTGTTCATCGACGAGATCCACCGCCTCTCGCCGGTGGTCGAGGAGATCCTGTACCCGGCGCTCGAGGACTACCAGATCGACATCATGATCGGCGAGGGGCCGGCGGCGCGCTCGATCAAGCTCGACCTGCCGCCGTTCACGCTGGTCGGCGCCACCACGCGCGCCGGCATGCTCACCAACCCGCTGCGCGACCGCTTCGGCATCGTCGCGCGCCTGGAGTTCTACAGCGAGCCCGACCTCGCCGCCATCGTGCGCCGCTCGGCGGGGCTGCTCGAGGTGGCGCTCGCCGAGGAGGGCGGCGCCGAGATCGCGCGCCGCGCGCGCGGCACGCCGCGCGTCGCGAACCGGCTGCTGCGCCGCGTGCGCGACTTCGCGCAGGTGAAAGCCGCAGGCGACGTGTCCAAGAGCGTCGCCGAAGCGGCGCTGGCCCTGCTCGACGTGGACCTGCTCGGCTTCGACGTCATGGACCGCAAGCTCCTCCTTGCCGTGATCGAGAAGTTCGGCGGCGGCCCCGTGGGCGTGGAGAATCTCGCGCATGCCATCGGCGAAGATGCCGACACCATCGAGGACGTGCTCGAGCCCTATCTCATCCAGCAGGGCTACCTGCAGCGCACGCCGCGCGGGCGTGTGGCCACGCTCGCCGCGTATCGCCACTTCGGCCTGTCGGCGCCGTCGGGCCAGCCCGACTTGCTGGCGCCGCCTGGCGCGCGGTCCTGACGCGTGTTCGCCTGGCCGGTGCGCGTGTACTACGAAGACACGGATTTCGGCGGCGTGGTCTACTATGCCAACTACCTGCGCTACTTCGAGCGCGCGCGCACCGAGTGGCTGCGCAGCCTCGACGTCGATCACCAGCGCCTGGCGCGTGACGACGGCCTGCAGTTCGTGGTGCGGCGGGCGGAGATCGATTTCCTGCGCGGCGCGAAGCTGGACGACGAGTTGAACATCACCGTGGAATGCACCGAGAAAAAGCGCACCTACCTGATGCTGCGGCAGCGCGCGCTGCGCGGCGCGGAACCGATGGCCGAGGCGCTGGTCCAAGTCGCGTGCGTGCGCCGCGAAGACTTCAAGCCCGCGCCCATCCCCGCGGCGCTCGCCGCACGGCTGGGCGCCTGACCTCATGAACGTCACCACCGACCTCGACATCTGGACCCTGATCGTCGGCGCGAGCCTGGTGGTCAAAGCGGTGATGGCGCTGCTCGCCGTGGTGTCGTTCATGTCCTGGATGTACATCTTCAGCAAGTGGTTCGCGATCCGCCGCGCGCGCGCGCAGACCGAGCGCTTCGAGCGCGAGTTCTGGGGCGGCAGCGACCTCAACCTGCTCTACCAGGGCGCGGTGAACAACCGCCACTCCATCGGCAGCCTGGAGCGCATCTTCGAATCGGGCTTTCGCGAGTTCGTGAAGATCAGGAACCAGCGCACCGCGGGCGACCCGAGCGACATGGTGGACGGCGCGCGCCGCGCCATGCGCGCCACCTACCAGCGCGAGATGGATCATCTCGAGCGCCACCTCGCGTTCCTGGCGTCGACCGGCTCGGTGAGCCCCTACGTGGGACTGTTCGGCACCGTCTGGGGGATCATGCATGCGTTCCGCAGCCTCGCCAACGTGCAGCAGGCGACGCTCGCCCAGGTCGCGCCCGGCATCGCCGAGGCGCTGGTGGCCACGGCGCTCGGCCTGTTCGCCGCGATCCCGGCGGTGGTGGCCTACAACCGCTACTCGCACCAGATCGACCGCCTCTCGATCCGCTTCGAGAGCTTCATGGAGGAGTTCTCCAACATCCTCCATCGCCAGCCGGCGAAGTAGCCATGCCCGCGCTGCACCGCAGCCGCCGCCCGATGCACGAGATCAACATCGTGCCGTACGTCGACGTGATGCTCGTGCTCCTCGTCATCTTCATGGTGACCGCGCCGCTCATCACGCCGGGCGTGGTGGACCTGCCGTCGATGTCGAAGGTGGCCAACGCGCCCGCCGCGGTGATGGAAGTCGTGATCCGCGAAGACAAGAGCGTGGTCTTGCGCGTGCGCGACGCGCAGGGAGCGCTCGCCGAGGAGCGGCGCGTGGCGCGCGGCGAGCTCGCGCGCGCGATCAAGGATCGCCTGGCGAAGAACCCCGACCGGCCGGTGCTCATCGCCGCCGACAAGGACGTGCGCTACGAGGCCGTGCTCGACGTGATGGACGAGCTGCAGCGGCAGCAGGTGCGGCGCATCGGCCTGCTGGTGCAGCCGGCAAAGTGATGGCGGCCGGCGCGGCCGCGGCCGGCTTCCAGTTCGAAGCCCCGCGCGACAACTTCTTCACCCCCGCGGCGATGCTTTCGCTCGCGGTGCATATCGTGCTCGTGGCGGCGCTCATGCTCGGCGTGCACTGGCAGAGCCGCGCGCCCGACGTGGTGACGGTGGAGCTGTGGCGGCCGCCGCCCGAGCCGGTGGCGCAGCCCGCGCCCCCGCCCAAGGTGGCGCCCGCGCCCAGGGTCGAGCCGCCGCGCAAGATCGAGCCGCCCGCGCCCAAGCCCGAGCCGCGCATCGAGAAGCCCGACATCGCGCTCAAGGCCAGGCCCAAGCCCAAGCCCAAGCCCAAACCCGAGGCGAAGCCCGAGCCGGTGGCCAAGGCGAAGCCGGCGCCGCCGCCGGACGAAACGATGGCGCAGCGCCTGCTGGCCGAAGCGCTGGCCCGCGAAGACCGGCAGCGCGCCGCCGAGCGTGAACGCCAGCAGATCAAGACGCAACTGGAGCGCGAGTCGCAGGCGGCGCGCAATCGCGCTCTGCAGACCTGGATCGACAAGATCCGTGCCAAAATCCGCGGCAACATCGTCCTGCCGCCGAACATCCAGGGTAACCCCGAGGCGCTGGTGCTGGTGACGCTGCTGCCGACGGGCGAAGTGCTGGAAGCGAAGCTCGTCATCTCGAGCGGGCACACGGCGTACGACGATGCGGTGCTGCGCGCCGTCCACAAGTCCTCGCCGTTGCCAAAGCCCGACAGTGCGGCGCTGTTCGATCGGACGCTGAAGCTGACGTTCAAGCCGCTGGACTGAAATATAATCGGGCCGATGCGCAACCTGCTCGCGGCATTCCTCGTCCTTGGCGCCGCCTGCTCCGCCCACGCGCAGCTCTCCATCGAGATCACCGGCGCGGGCGCGCAGCGCATTCCCGTCGCCGTCGCGCCGCTCGCGGGCGAGGGCGCGCTGCTCGACGGCTCGAACGCGACGATCAGCGCGATCGTGCGCGCCGACCTGGAAAGGAGCGGTTTGTTCCGCGGCCTGGAAGTGCCGCGGCTCGTGCCGCAGCCGACCGAGGCGTCGAGCGTGAACTACGCAGAATGGCGCTCGCGCCTCGCGGACGCGCTGGTGCTGGGCTCGGTGGCGGCGCGGCCCGACGGGCGCTTCGAGGTGCGCTTTCGCCTCTACGACGTGTTGAAGCAATCGGCCCTAGGCGGCGTCGCCTACACCCTCACCCGCGACCAGGTGCGCGCCACCGCGCACCGCATTTCCGACTACGTCTACGAAAAGCTCACCGGCGAGAAAGGCGTGTTCTCCACGCGCATCGCGTACGTGGTGAAGCGCGGCGAACGCTACGAGCTGCAGGTCGCCGACGCCGACGGCGCGAACGAGCAGGCGATGCTCGTCTCGGGCGAGCCGATCATCTCCCCGGCCTGGTCGCCCGACGGCAGGCGCCTCGCCTACGTGTCGTTCCAGAACAAGAAGCCGATCGTGTACGTGCAGGACATCGAGGTGCCCAAGCAGCAGATCGTGGCCAATTTCAAGGGCTCGAACTCCGCGCCGGCCTGGTCGCCCGACGGCAAGCGCCTCGCCCTGGCGCTGACGCGCGACGGCACCTCGCAGATCTACCTCGTCAACCCCGACGGCAGCAACCTGCAGCGCTTCACGCGCACGAGCGGCATCGACACCGAGCCGTTCTTCTCGCCCGACGGCGAGTGGATCTACTTCACCTCGGACCGCGGCGGCAGCCCGCAGATCTACCGCATGGCGCTGCGCGGCGGCGACGCGCAGCGCGTCACGTTCGAGGGCGGCTACAACGTGTCGCCGCGCGTCAGTCCGGACGGCAAGAGCCTCGCCTATATCGCGCGCAACAACGGCAGGTTCCAGGTCGCGTTGCTCGAGTTCGCCACGCGGCAGGTGCAGGTGCTCACCGACAGCGACCTCGACGAGTCGCCCAGTTTCGCCCCCAACGGCCGTCAGATCCTGCTGGCGACCATCGTTGCCGGCCGCGGCGTGCTTACGGCGGTATCCGCCGACGGCCGCGTCAAGCAGCGCCTGACGGTTGCGGCCGGCGACGTGCGCGAGCCGGCCTGGGGCCCTTTGAATCAATGAACCGGAGGTTGATCATGCGAATCCTTTGCACCATCCTCATCGCGTCGGCGCTGGCCGCCTGCGCCACGACGCAAGCACCCGAAACGCAACCGCCCGCCGGCGTCGAAGACCGCAGTACCCCCGGTGCCGCGCGTCCCGCGCCCGGCACGCAAGGCGTGCCGGCGCGGCCGGTCACCGGGGTCGACCTCTCGGGCGGCAAGCCCGCGGCGGCCGGTGCCGACCCGCTGCGCGACCCGGCGAACATCCTGTCGCGGCGCTCGGTGTACTACGACTTCGACAAGTACGACATCCGCGACGAGTACAAGCCGGCGATCGAGGCGCACGCCAAGTACCTGCGCGAGCACAGCAGCGTCAAGATGCTGATCCAGGGCAACACCGACGAGCGCGGCAGCCGCGAGTACAACATCGCGCTCGGCCAGCGCCGCTCCGAGGGCGTGAAGCGCATGCTGCTGCTGCTCGGCGCGCGCGAGGAGCAGGTCGAAGCGGTGAGCCTGGGCGAAGAGAAGCCGAAGGAAACCGGCCACACCGAGGAGGCTTGGACGCGCAACCGGCGCAGCGA
>JAOUGZ010000211.1 GCA_029865405.1 Betaproteobacteria bacterium | reverse complement strand
AACGCCCCAGCGGTGCCCTTCGCCTTGCGCGCGCCGCGACTGCGGCTCGAGTACCAGCCCACGTACCTGACGAGCTGTTCGTAGCGATCCGGAATATGCTTGCAAAGCAGCTCCAGCCACTGGGCGCCCGGCATCACCTGGAAGTTGCGCTTGAGCCCAAGGTGCATCTTCGAGCGGTAGATCACGGTGCCCGAAGCCGCGTCGTAGCTCATCTTGGCGAGTGAGAGCGGCGCGCGCAGCATGTAGGCGGCGAGCTTCTTTGTGCCTTCGGCGTCATCGGCGGCAACGCGCACCCGGTTGTGAACGGAAAACCCGCTATAGCGCCAGCCGAGCATGCGGCCGCGGAACCCGTCCGAAATCGCGCCCTTCCCGACCAGGAAATCCAGCACCGCGCGGCGAAAGCCGCCCTACACGAGAAACTCAGGAGGTAGTCGTATCCGCAAGCGTCGCACCGGACGCGGGCGAAGCCGAAGTGCGGATCTCCGCATTCAACGAAGCGGTCGATCGTCCTCGCCTCGACCGAACGCTCGAGCCGGCCGGCGGCGCGCAGTTCCTCGGCATGGCGCGCGACGCAGTGGTACAGCGGGCTTGCCCGCGGATTGCGCGGGCGGTAAGCCCCGGCGCTCGGCCAACGTTGAAGCGATTCGGGGCATGGCGAAGGCGAAGGCCGGGAGGTGATCCAGAGGCGACTTGGCGCAAGTTCCGGCGGCACTGCTGCGGCAGGAGTAGCGCCGGCGTGAGCGCTCCCGCACCAGCCGCTTCGAGCGCGTTGCACCGGGCCTTCTACTGTTTCATTCATGTAACGCTTCGATCGCCTTCGGGTTTGAAGCAACGATCTTGAGCAGCGCCTTGGCGGGTCCCGTGGGCTGCGTGCGGTGCTGCTCCCAGTTCTGCAACGTGCGCAGGTTTACCCCAATCAGTTTCGCGAACTGGCTCTGGCTGATTTGAGCTGCTTCGCGGATGGTGCGCACGTCCGGCACAGGCAGTTCGGTCGTTCTTGCGCCACGCACACTCTTGCCAGCCATATGGCGCTTCATTTCGCGCACACCTTTGACAAGTTGGTCGAAATGCTGTTTATCCATTTTCAATTTCCTTCATCAGTTGTGCGAGCGTCTTGATCTGCTTAGGTGTCAGGTCAGCTTGCGCGCTTTTCACGTAAGCGTAAATCAGGTAGATGCGCTCCATCGGCACATGCCGGTAGTAGATCACCCTCGCGCCACCCCGTTTTCCACGTCCTCTTACAGCCCAGCGCAGCTTGCGCAAACCGGACCCGCCCGAGATGACGTCGCCTGCGTCCGGCGTGGCCAGCAGGAAATTCTGCAGGCCGCGCAGGTCTTCGTCGTTCCAGTGCTCGGTACGAAATGCGATGAACGGCGTGAGCTCGACAAAGACCATGTCTCGAACTATACGCGGCACGCGTATAGCCGGCAACCATGAACGAAATCCCGGACGTCTCGTGGGCAGATTGCCGGGGAAGCGGAAAACTTCGACCGTTAGCACCGCTAACTAAGGCGCCATCAGCCGCGGCAGCCAGAGCGTGAGCTCCGGCACCGCGATCAGCAGCACCACCACCGACAGCGCGAGCGCGACGAAAGGCGCGACCGAGACGATGATGTCGCGCATCGACGTCTCGGGCGAGGCGCCCTTGGCGACGAACAGCAGGAGGCCGAACGGCGGCGTCGCCAGACTGATCTCCAGGCACATCAGCATCAGCACGCCGAACCAGACCGGCTCGAAGCCGAACTGCTGCACCAGCGGCATGAACAGGGGCACCGTGATCATCATCATGCTCACCTGATCCATGAAGCAGCCGAGGAACAGCAGGATCAGCAGCATGCCCGCGAGCAGGACGATCGGCGCGAGGCCGACACCGAGCACCGCCGCCGACAGACCGTTCGAGGCCTGCGAGAAAGCCATGATCTGCGAGAAGGTGATCGAGCCGCAGATGATGAACAGCGTCATCACCGTGAAGCGCAGCGTCTGGCGGATGGACACCACGAAGTTGCGCCGGTTGAGCCGCCGGTAGGCCGCAGCGGCGATCAGCGACGCGGCGGCGCCAAGGGCGGCGGACTCGGTCGGCGTGGCGATGCCGCCGATGATCGAGCCGACCACGACGAGGAAGATCGCCGACAGCGGCAGCACGTACTTCACGAACGGCATCAGGCGCTCGCGCCAGCCCAGGGCCTGGACTTCGTAGGGCGGCGCGAGCGAAGGATCGAAGCGGCAGCGCAGGATCACGTAGCCGAAGAACATCGCGGCGAGGATCAGCGCCGGCACGATCGAGGCGATGAGCAGCTCGCCGATCGGGATCTGCGCGATCGAGCCGAGCAGCACCGCGAGTGCCGAGGGCGGGATGAGCATGGCGAGGCCGCCCACGGCGACGATCGGGCCGATGGCGATCGAGGGCTTGTAGCCGCGCCGGTACATCTCCGGCAGCAGCGTCGAGCCGAGCATCGCCGTGTTGGCGATGGTCGAGCCCGAAAGCGAGGAAAAGATCGTGCCGCCGACGATCGCCACCAGCGACAATCGCCCCGGCACGCGCGCGATCAGCTTGTCCACCGCGTCGATGGCGCGCGCGGCGACGCCGGTGTGGAACATGATCTCCCCCATGAGGATGAACAGCGGGATCGGCAGCAGCGCGAAGCTCTGCACCGAGTCCACGGCGTTGCGCACGAGCTGCAGGATGCCGTTCTCCCCGCCCATGAAGACGTAGGCGCCGATGAGGTTGGTGGCGAAAAAGGCGAACACCACCGGCAGGCCGATCGCCATGAACAGCACCAGCGTGCCCAGGAGCACGAGCAGGATCTCGTACCACGCCATCTACACGCCCTCGCGGGGCGGCTCGCGCGCTTCCAGCTCCAGGGGCCGCAGCGCGCGGCGCGCGAGCAGCAGCAGCAGCAGCAGGAATACGGGCGGCGCGATGCTGTACAGGTACCACTCGGGAAAGACGAAGGTCTCGTAAACGAGGTTGTTCGCGCTGTACGAGCGCCAGAAGACGCGGCCGGTGTAGTAGAGCAGCACGGCGCAGATGAGGGCGCCCAGCGCGTCGCTGCCCCGGCGCACCGCGCGGCGCGCGCGCGGCGTCAGCTGCTCGACGAAGATCTCGATCGCGATGTGGCCGTCTTCGCGCAGCACCCAGGGCGCGCCGAGGAACGTGATCGCGTAGAGCATGTACTCCGCGATGTCGAGCGTCCACGGCGTGGCGAACAGCTTGAACGTACGCGCCGCCACGTCGACGCAGGTCAGTACGACGAGCGCGCACAGCAGCGCGCCGGCGACCATGGCGAGCGCGTCGACCAGCCGATCGAGCGGCGCGCCCGCGCCTCGTCTCAAGCTACTTGCCGCTCAGCAGCGGCCGGATCTTCTTCACGAACTCGGCGTCGCCCTTGGCGAGGTCCTGCCAGTAGATCTCCTCGGCCTGCAGCGCGAAGTTCGCGCCCATGTCGACGGCCTTGATGCCGGACTTCTCCTGGGCGGCCTTCTGCACGGCGTCCTCGGCGGCGCGCCACTTCGGCCACTCGCCTTCCACCCAGAGCGACATCCGCGTCAGGCAGTCGCGCTGCTCCGCCGCCAGCCCCTTCCACTTGTCCAGGTTGAGGATCACGGCGACTGCGGCGCTGATGAAGCCCGGGTCGTGGCGGAACTTGGTGTACTTGTCCCAGCCGAAGTCCTGGATGCCCCAGAGCGGCCAGCCGTAGCCCTCGACGGTGTTGCGCTCCAGGGCGGTGTACACGTCGGGCGGCGCCATGCGCACCGGCTGCGCGCCGAGCGACTTGAAGAAGGCGTCGTAGATCGGCACCGAGCGCAGCCGCATGCCCTCGAACTTGCCGTCCCTGGCGGGCTTGGTGGTGTAGAGGTGGAAACGCACGCCGTTGAACAGGTGCGTCAGGTAGTACGCGTTCAGCTTCCTGTTGTACTCCTCGTTGATCATCGCCCAGGCGCCGTTCTTGCGCTGCTCCTCGGACTCGTTGCGCGCCACGCTGATCACGTCGCCCGCCGGCACCACCCCGCGCCAGTAGTTCGGCGGGCCGTAGTGCATGTCGACGACGCCGTTCTTGACCGCGTTCCACTGCTCGAGCGAAGGCACGGCCTCCGGGCCGACGACGCTGATGTTCACCCTGCCGGCGCATTGCTTGTTGGTTTCCTCCACGAAGCGCACGAACTGCTTGGCGACGATCGAGCGCACCGGCAGGAACGAAGCGGCCTTGAGCTTTGCCTCCTCGGCGCCGGCGAAGGGCGCGGCGGCGAGCAGCGAGACGATAAGCGCGACTACGACTTGTCGTTTCATGAACTTTTCCCCTCCTTGGGATCTTGCGCGTCGAGTCTATCGGCTGCCCCCGGCGGCGGCAAGAGCTTGAGCTGCGCGAACAGGGTCACGTAGCGCGCGATGAGATCCTTCTGGTAGGCGGCCATGTCGCGCCCGCGCCAGTCGTGCAGGCCCTCGCCGTCGCGCGCGCCGCGCTTGCCCTCGGCCATCAGCCGCGCAACGATCGCCGGCGGCGCGTAGCGCGGCGCATCGAGCGCGCGCGCCATCGATTGCGACGCGTAGTAGAGGATGTCGAGCCCGCCGTAGTCGATGAACTCGCACATGCCCATCGCCGTATAGCGCGGCCCGAAACCCGCGCGCACGGCGCGGTCGATGTCCGCCGGCGTCGCCACGCCCTCCTCGACCAGGCGCGCCGCCTCGTTCATCGCCGCCGCCTGCAGCCGCGGGACGATGTACCCCGGCGACGGCGCGCAGCGCACCACCACCTTGCCCGCCGATTCGAGCAGCGCCTTCATCTTCGCGAACGTGTCCTCCGCCGTCGCCGCGGCGGGACTTACTTCGACCAGCGGGATGAGGTACGCCGGATTGAGGAAGTGCGCATTGATGAAGCGCTGCGGGTGGCTGACCAGCGCGGCGAGCGCATCGGCGAGCATCGACGAGGTGGTCGAGGCGATGATCGCCTCCGGCCGCAGGTGCGTGCAGGCGCGCGCAAACGCATCGCGCTTGGCCTCCAGCGTCTCGGTCACGCCCTCGAACACCACGTCGGCCGCGCCGAGAGCGGCCGGGGCCTCTTCCAGCGGCAGCACGCGGATGCGGCCGAGGATCGCCTGGCACTGCGCTTCGTCCAGCACCGCGAGATCGCGCAGCAGCGCGAGGTTGGCGCCGATCTCGGCATGCGCCGCCGCGCGCAGTCGCCCGCCCGCTTCCGGCGCGCGCGCCTTGAAGTCGAGGATGTCGACGCGGTGGCCCGCGTAGGCGAAGACGTGGCCGATGCCCCGACCCATGCGCCCGGCGCCGAGCGCGACGATGCGCGTCACGCGCCCTCCTGCAGCAGCCTGTGCAGCGCGTCGCGCGACAGCCCGGCGAGCCCGAGCGCCTCCAGCGTGCGCGGCCCCGCGCGCAGATCGCGCTGCAGCACCGCCGCGCCGAGCGCGAGGAGCCCCCGCGCCACCGGGCAGGCGACGCCCGCCCACTCGCACACCGAGACGAGAAAGGCGAGGCCGAACTCGACGTCCTCGCGCACGTAGCGGTGCTCGGCGAGGACGATGCGCTCCTTCCAGT
>JAOUGZ010000210.1 GCA_029865405.1 Betaproteobacteria bacterium | reverse complement strand
TCAGGCCGAGGTCGGCGGCGCGAAAGGCGGCGGAGTAGCCGCCGGGTCCCGCGCCGAGCACCACGACGTCGCAGTCGAGATCGGCCATCTACAGCAGCGAGCGCCGGATGTCGGCGAGCACGCTCGCGAGGTAGGTCGTGAAGCGCGCCGCCGCCGCGCCGTCGATGATGCGATGGTCGTAGGAGAGCGACAGCGGCAGCATGAGGCGCGGCGCAAACTCCTTGCCGTTCCACACCGGCCGCAGCACCGAGCGCGAGACACCGAGGATCGCGACCTCGGGCGCGTTGATGATCGGCGTGAACGCCGAGCCGCCGATGCCGCCGAGGCTGGAAATCGAGAATGTGCCGCCCTGCATGTCGCCGGGCTTGAGCTTCTTGTCGCGCGCGAGCTTCGAGATTTCGCCCAGTTCGCGCGCCACGTCGAACACGCCTTTGCGGTCGGCATCGCGCACCACCGGCACCACGAGCCCGTCCGGCGTATCCACCGCCACGCCGATGTTGTAGTACTTCTTAAGGATCAGGTTCTCGCCGCCGCGATCCAGGCTCGCGTTCAGGTTCGGGTGCTGGCGCAGCGCGGTCACGCAGGCCTTGACCAGAAAAGCGAGCATGGTGAGCTTGAATCCCTGTTTCTCGGTTTCTGCGGTGTTCGCCTTCCTGAACGCCTCGAGGTCGGTGATGTCCGCCTCGTCGAACTGCGTGACGTGCGGAATGGAGACCCAGTTGCGGTGCAGGTTCGGGCCGGAAAGTCTCTGCAGGCGCGTGAGCGGCCTGGCTTCCACGGGCCCGAACTTCGCGAAGTCGACCTCCGGCCAGGCCGGCAGGTTGAACGGCAGCGCGCCGCCTTTGGCTGCCGCTGCCGCCGCCGGGACCGCGCTCAGCGCGCTTTTCACGAACGCCTGCACGTCCGTGTGCGCGATGCGGCCCTTCGGCCCGCTGCCCGTTACGCGCGTCAGATCCACGCCCAGCTCGCGCGCGAACTTGCGCACCGAGGGGCTGGCGTGTGGCTTGGCGTGCAAAGCCTCCAGCGGCTCCTTCGGCACCGGCGGACGCGGCGGGGCCGAGACTTCGGACGCCGCGGCGGGCTCGGCCGCCGGTTTCGCCTGTGCCGGCAACACGGGCGCGGCGCCCGTTGCATCCATGACCAGGATCGCCGAGCCCTGCGACACCTTGTCACCGACCTTGAGCTTCAATTCCCTGACCGTGCCCGCAGCGGGCGACGGGATCTCCATCGTCGCCTTGTCGGATTCCACGGTGATGAGCGATTGCTCGGGCGCCACGCTGTCGCCGGGCTTGACCAGCACCTCGATCACCGCCACATCCTTGAAGTCGCCGATGTCGGGCACGTTCACCGTCATCGGGCCGGCGCTCTCTGCCGCGGGCGCCGGCGCGGGCTTGGCGGACTCTGAGGCCGGCGCGGCCGGCGCCGGGGCCGGGGCCTCCTGTGCCGTGGCGCCGGCGTCCGCTTCATCGAGCACGAGGATCGGTGTGCCCTGTGACACCTTGTCGCCGACTTTGATGCGCAGCTCCCTCACCATGCCCGCACCCGGCGCCGGGATCTCCATCGTCGCCTTGTCCGACTCGACGGTGATGAGCGACTGCTCGGCGGCGATCGTGTCGCCGGCCTTCACCAGGACCTCGATCACCTCGACGTCCTTGAAATCGCCAATGTCCGGGACGCTGATTTCTCTCATACCGTGGTCGGATCGGGCTTATCGGGGTCGATGCGGTACTTCTTCAGGGCGTCGGCCACTGCCTTCGCCTTGCCGTCGCCCTGCTCGGCAAGGGCCTTCAGCGCCGCGACGGCGACGAAATGGCGGTCGACTTCGAAGAAGTGCCTGAGCTTCGCGCGCGAGTCGGAGCGCCCGAAGCCGTCGGTGCCGAGAACGCGGTACACGCGCTCGCGCGGCACGAAAGGCCGGATCTGGTCGGCGAAGGTCTTGATGTAGTCGCTCGCCGCCACCACCGGTCCCGCCGGGCACTTCTCGAGCATCTGCGTCACGTAGGCCAGGCGCGGCTTGTCGCCGGGATGCAGCAGGTTCCAGCGCTCGGCGGCGAGGCCGTCGCGCCGCAGCTCGGTAAAGCTCGTTGCGCTCCAGACGTCGGCGGCCACGCCCCAGTCCTTCTCCAGCAGCCCGGCGGCGGCCTCGACCTCGCGCAGGATGGTGCCCGAGCCCATGAGCTGCACGCGCGTCTTGGCCTTCGATTTCGACTCGCGCAGCAGATACATGCCCTTCAGGATGCCGTCCTCCGCGCCCTTCGGGATCGGCGGGTGCTCGTAGTTCTCGTTCATCACCGTCAGGTAGTAAAAGACGTCCTCCTGCTCGGTGACCATGCGGCGCAGACCGTCGTGCACGATCACCGCGAGCTCGTAGCCGTAGGTCGGGTCGTAGGACACGCAGTTCGGGATCACCGAGGAGAGCACGTGCGAATGCCCGTCCTCGTGCTGCAGGCCTTCGCCGTTCAGCGTCGTGCGCCCGGCCGTCGCGCCCAGCAGGAATCCACGCGCGCGCTGGTCCGCCGCCGCCCAGGCGAGGTCGCCGATCCGCTGCATGCCGAACATCGAGTAGAAGATGTAGAACGGCACCGTCACCACGTTGGAGTGGCTGTAGGAGGTCGCCGCGGCGATCCACGACGAGAAGGCGCCCGCCTCATTGATGCCCTCTTCCAGGATCTGCCCCGCCTTGTCCTCGCGGTAGTACATCACCTGGTCCTTGTCGACCGGCTCGTATTTCTGGCCCTCGGGCGCGAAGATGCCGAGCTGCCGGAACATGCCCTCCATGCCGAAGGTGCGCGCCTCGTCCGGCACGATCGGCACGATGCGCTTGCCGAGCTCCTTGTCGCGCACCAGCGCGGTGAGCAGCCGCACGAACGCCATGGTGGTCGAGATCTCGCGACCCTCCCCCGAGCCTTTGAGCACCGCGTCGAATGCCGAGAGCGGCGGCACCGCCGGCGACTGGTCCGCCTTGCGGCGCCGCTGCGGCAGGAAGCCGCCGAGCTTCTTCCTGCGCTCGTGCAGGTACTGCATCTCCGGCGAATCCGGCGGCGGCACGTAGAACGGCAACTCGTCGAGCCTGTCGTCCGGGATCGGAATGTTGAAGCTGTCGCGCATCTCCTTGATGGTCGCCGTGTCGACCTTCTTCAGCTGATGCGTCGGATTCTTCGCCTGTCCCTGCTTCCCGAGGCCGTAGCCCTTGATGGTCTTGGCGAGAATCACCGTGGGCTGGCCCCTGTGCTTCACGGCCGCGGCGTAGGCGGCGTAGATCTTGTGCGGGTCGTGGCCGCCGCGGTTCAGGCGCCAGATGTCCTCGTCGGTCATGCGCGACACGAGCTCCAGCACCTTCGGATCCTTGCCGAAGAAGTGCTTGCGCACGAAGGCGCCGTCGTTGGCCTTGTAGTTCTGGTACTCCCCGTCCACCGTCTCTTCCATCACGCGCAGCAGCCGCCCTTCGGTGTCGCGCGCGAACAGCGGATCCCAGTACGAGCCCCAGATCACCTTGATCACGTTCCAGCCGGCGCCGCGGAAATCGCCTTCCAGCTCCTGGATGATCTTGCCGTTGCCGCGCACCGGCCCGTCTAGGCGCTGCAGGTTGCAGTTGACGATGAAGACGAGGTTGTCGAGCTTCTCGCGCGCCGCCATGCCGATCGCGCCGAGCGACTCGGGCTCGTCCATCTCGCCGTCGCCGCAGAACACCCACACCTTGCGGTTGGCCGTGTCCGCGAAGCCGCGCGCGTGCAGGTACTTGAGATAGCGCGCCATGTAGATCGCCTGGATCGGACCGAGGCCCATCGAGACGGTCGGGAACTGCCAGTAATCGGGCATCAGCCACGGGTGCGGGTAGGACGACACGCCCTTGCCGTCGACTTCGCGCCGGAAGTTGTTGAGCTGCTCCTCGGTCAGCCGGCCCTCGAGCAGCCCGCGCGCGTACACGCCGGTCGAGGAATGGCCCTGGAAGTACACCAGGTCCCCGCCGTGGCCTTCGTGCGGCGCGTGCCAGAAATGCTGCTGGCCGGTGCCGAAGAGCGTCCCCACCGACGCAAAGCTCGCGATATGGCCGCCGAGCTCGTCGTCGCTCTTGTTCGCGCGCACCACCATCACCATCGCGTTCCAGCGGCAGATCGAGCGGATGCGCTCCTCGAGGGTCACGTCGCCCGGCGAGCGCTCCTCGAGGTGCGGCGGGATGGTGTTGAGGTAGGCGGTGTTCGCGGAGAACGGAATGTAGGCGCCGCTGGTGCGCGCCTTTTCCACCAGGCGCTCCAGCAGGAAGTGCGCGCGCTCGGGGCCCTCGCGCTCGAGCACGGCCTCCAGCGCATCGAGCCACTCCTGGGTCTCGAGCGTATCGCTGTCGTTCGCGGCGGGTTGTTGTGGAACGGCGGACATCGCTTACTCCAGCTTGTGGCCGCAGGGACTGCTGCCAGGGCTCGCTTCGGGTCATCGTATTATGCAACACATGGCTGCGAAGATCATCGACGGCAAGGCGTTATCCGCCGAGCTACGCACCGCGCTCAAGCCGGCGGTGCAGCAGCTCGCCGCGCGCGGCGTGCGCCCCGGGCTGGCCGCGATCGTCGTCGGCGACGACGCTGCGTCGCGCGTGTATGTGCGAAACAAGGTCCGCGCCTGCGAGGAGACCGGCGTGCGCTCGGAGTCGCACGAGCTGCCCGCACGGGCAACCGAGCGCGAGATCCTGGAGCGCGTCGCGGCGCTGAACGCCGATCCGCGCGTGCACGGCATCCTCGTGCAGCTGCCGCTGCCCCGTGGCGTGGACGCCGAGCGCGTGCTGGCGGCCGTCTCGCCGACCAAAGACGTGGACGGCTTTCACGCCGACAACCTCGGCCTGCTGCTGCGCGGCACGCCGCGCTTCCTGCCCTGCACTCCGGCCGGCATCCTGCGCCTGCTCGAGCATGCCGGTGTGCCGCTGGCGGGACGGCGCGCCGTGGTCATCGGCCGCTCCAGCATCGTCGGCAAGCCGCTCGCGCTGCTGCTCTTGCAAAAGGATGCCACCGTCACCATCTGCCACTCCAAGACCGAGCACTTGGCCGCGCTGGCGCGCGAGGCCGACGTGCTGGTCGCCGCCGCGGGCGTGCCGCGCCTCGTGGGCGCGGAGATGGTCAAGCCCGGAGCCTGCGTCGTCGATGTGGGCATTCATCGCGGTGCGGACGGCAAGCTGGTGGGCGACGTCGATGCGGCCGCGGTCCTGCCGATCGCCGGCTGGCTGACACCGGTGCCGGGCGGCGTCGGGCCGATGACCGTCGCCATGCTGGTCGCAAACACGATACGCGCCACGGAGCTCGCCCTTGGACAGACTCGGCAATAACCCGCTGCTCGAATTCTCCGGCCTGCCGCGCTACGCGGACATCCGGCCCGGGCACGTCGCGCCCGCCATCGACCTGCTGCTCGCCGAAGCGCGCGCCGCCGTGGCACGCGCCGAGCAGGCGCCGCCGCACTGGGACGAGTTCGTCGCGCCGCTCGAAGACGCCACCGAGCGCCTGGGGCGCGCCTGGGGGCAGGTGTCGCACCTGCACGCGGTGCTCGACAGCGCCGAGCTGCGCGCCGCGTACAACGAGAACCTGCCCAAGCTCACGCAGTTCTG
>JAOUGZ010000209.1 GCA_029865405.1 Betaproteobacteria bacterium | reverse complement strand
AAAGTACGGCATGATCGAAGGCGTCGTGCACCACATCAGCGCCGATGCCACCGAGGCGCCTTCAGCCAACACGCGCTTTGACGCTCTGGGCGGCCGCGACCGGCCGATGGGACATCTTGCCTACCGGGCGTTGATCGAGCTCAAGAGTCAGGACCTTGCGGTCGGCGGCGCGAAGTACGCGCTCGCCCCGGGCATGCAGGTCTCGAGCGAGATCAACCTCGGCACCCGCACAATCCTCGAGTATGTCCTCTCGCCGGTGCAGAAAGCCTGGCACGAGGCCGGCCGAGAGCGCTAGCAAATGAGGACTGTCCCCATTCACCGACGGTGATCGTGCGCTCCTGGCGAACAATCTGTATTTGAGAAAGCAGACGACACGCCGCTAGGCAATTCCGGCGATCGGGCGCGCACGTGACTTTGTGCCTCGCCTTGTCCCTTGTCATTTGCAGTCCGCCAGCTTGTGGCCAACAATGCGAACGTCGAAACCGCGCTAGGCGGCAATGAACGTCCTCATCATCGATGACCATCCGATCGTGGCCGAGTACCTGCGCAACGCGGCCGGGCGCGCGATTCCCGATGCCGTGGTCCGGCTCGCCGGCGATCTCGATGCGGCATTCGAGTCGATGCGCGACCACCCGGCGCAGCTGGTCCTGCTCGACCTGGGCTTGCCGGGGTGCGAGGGCATCGAGTCGGTGCTGCGCTTTCGCACGGGGTTTCCCGACGCGCGCGTGGTGGTCGTTTCGAGCGAGGACGAGCGCAATGCGATCCGCGGCTGCCTGGCGCTGGGGGCGGCGGGCTACATTCCAAAGTCGGCCGGGCCCAAGGAAATGGTGAGCGCGCTGCGCACCGTGTCCGAAGGCGGGCGCTACATCCCGCCCGAGGCGCTGGGCGACGCCGCCGGCGGGCCGGCGAAGCGCCCGGGCAAGGCGGCCTGAGCGTCGCGCCCGGCCGGGCTTACTGGCCCGGGATCAGCCGCAACCGCTTCACCCCCGCCGCCTCGATCTTCTTCCGGTCCGCGACCATCGGAACGTACTCGCCGCGCGCCCAGGCCGCGCTGAACGACTTGTAGTGCGCCGACAGGAGGTTGCCCGACTGCCCGCCGGAGTGGATGTAGAGCGAGTTGTCGAGGTCCGAAAGGTCGTAGATCGCCCGCAGGCTCGCCGCATGCGTGTTGGCGTAGGGCCGCGCCTCGTCTTCCATGCGGTTGCGGCCGACGTTGACCGTGTAGGGATCGCCGGGGGAGGGCACGCTGATGTCGAACCAGCGCGCGAGCCAGGGCACGCGGCCAAAGGGCCGGTGCTCGTGGCGTGCGACGTGCGCCGCGCCCCAGCGCCACATCGCCATGTCATTGCCGTAGCGCTTGCGCAGGTCGGCGAGCGCCGCCTCCAGGCTCGCCGCGAGCACGTCATCGCAGCTCTCGGCCTGCTTCGTGCGCACGTCGTCGCACCAGCGGCCCTGGCCGTTGCGGTTCTCGAGCACCGCGGTGAGGAACGGCGCGCGCGCGAGCCAGTTGCCGCGCAGCGCCGCGCCCAGCTCGTCGCCGTAGATGGCGCGCGAGAACTCGCGCCACCAGGCCCAGAGGATGAGCGGCTCGGCGCGCTCGGCGGCCATGGTCGCGTCCCAGCCCGCGAGCAGCTGCAGCGCGCGACGCGCCTCCTCGCCCGCCGGCTTCACCGCGAGCAGGCGCGGCAGCAGCTCGCGCACCGGCAGCGAGACGACGTCGCCCTGGATGCGCGCGAAGCTGCCGATCGAGTGCTTGGGCAGCGCACGCAGGAGCTCGGCGATGCGCTGCGCGCGGTAGGGCGATTGCCAGTCGCTGGAGATGAAGTGCGCATAGCCCGGCGGCGTGACGCGGTGATTGGCGGTGATCACCTGGCCGGCCGGCGGGTTGTACGCTTGCGGCAGCTCGGCGAAGGGGATGAAGCCCGCCCAGTCGTACTTTGCCAGCCAGCCCGGCGCTGGCGCCATGCCGCGCAGTTCGTTGCCGGGCTTGCGCAGCGGCACGCGGCCCGGGGCGATGAAGCCGATGTTGCCGGCGGTGTCGGCGAACACGAAGTTCTGCTGCGGCGAATGGTAGTCGCGCAGCGCGGCGAGGTATTCCGGCCAGTCGCGCGCGCGCACGAGCTTCAGCGCCGACTGCATCGTGAGGTCGTCCTCGCGCAGCGCCGTCCACTGGAACGCGATCACGTGCCCGCGCGGGGCGGCGTCCAGGGCGCTGCGCGAGACGTCCGAAATCACCGGCCCGTGGCGCGTGACGCGCACCTGCAGGCGCACGTCGGGGGCGCCCTTCACCTTGATCACTTCGTCGATCACCTTGAAGGGGCGCGGCCCTTCGGGCGTGAGGTAGTCGCCCGCGCCGTCGAGGCGCTCGAGGTACAGGTCCTGCACGTCGGGCCCGGTGTTGGTGGCGCCCCAGGCGAAGTGGCTGTTCCGCCCGAGCACGATCGCGGGCACGCCCGGCAGCGTCGCCCCGATCACGTCGACGCCGGGCGCGGCAAGATGCGCGAAGTACCACACCGCGGGCGCCGTGAGGCCGAGGTGCGGATCGTTGGCGAGCAGCGGCTTGCCGGTGGCGCTCTTCGCGCCGGCGACCACCCAGTTGTTCGAGCCAAGGCCTTCCTCGGCCGTGTAAATAGGGACAGACCTCATTTTTCTCATCTGCAGATGAGAAAAATGAGGTCTGTCCCCATTTGCCAGGCGCACGCTGTCGCGTTCCAGGCTGCCGTAGAACTGGCGCAGCTCGGGCAGCTCGGGATGGGTCTCGCCGGGATAGGGCGGCAGGAGCTCGTTGAGGCGCGCATTGGGCAGCGTCTTCGACAGGCGCAGCCGCAGGAGCTCGTTGCGCCAGTTGCCGCCGAGGTCCCAGGCCATCATCTTCACCCAGCCCAGAGTATCGGCCGGGGTCCAGGGCTCGGGATCGACGCCCGTCATCCAGAACTCGAGCGGCAGCACCGGCTTGGCGGAGAGAAACGCGTTCACCCCCGCGGCATAGGTCTCGAGCAGAGCGCGCGTCTCGCTGTCGAGCTGTTTGAAGTTCGCCTCGGCGGCGCGGCGGATGCCGAGCGTGCGCAGGAACCGGTCGGTCTCGAGCGCGCTTTCGCCGAACACTTCCGCCAGCCGGCCGGCGGCGGTGCGGCGATTCACTTCCATCTGCCAGAGGCGGTCCTGCGCGTGCACGAAGCCGAGCGCGTAGACCGCGTCGGCGAAGCTCTGCGCGCTGATGTGCGGCACGCCGTAGGCGTCGCGCAGCACGTCCACGGGCTTGGCCAGGCCAGGGAGGCGGACCTCGCCTTCCTCCTGGGGCAGGGACTGGCGCAGGTGGAGGTAGCCGCCCGCTGCTGCGATGACGAGGATCACCAGCATCGCAAAGGCCACACGAAGCAGCATTCTCACAATGTAAGCATACGTTTTCCCTGTGATTTCCGCGAATGCGGCGCCGCCGCAAATCTGCTATAAGCAGGGGGTCATTATGGCAATGGGGGCAGTCTGATGCTCTACAGCCTGTACGAAGCGCAGCACGCCTGGCTCGCGCCGTTCCGCATCATGGCGGAGGCGCAACGGGGATGGTTTGGCCACCCCTTCATGCCCTGGGTCGACGCGCCGCTCGCCAAGCAGCTCGCGGCCTCGAACGACCTGTTCCTGCGCGTCACCCAGCGCTACGAGAAGCCCGAGTGGCGTGTGGCCGATGCCGACATCGAGGTCGCGCTCGACAAGCCCTTCTGCAAGCTGCTGCACTTCAAGCCGCAGGCGCCCCGCGCTCGCGCGGCGCCCAAGGTTCTGCTCGTCGCGCCGCTGTCGGGACACCACGCGACGCTGCTGCGCGACACCGTGCGCACGCTCATCGCCGAGCACGACGTGTGGGTCACCGACTGGGTGGACGCGCGCCAGGTGCCGCTCGCCGCGGGCCCGTTCCACCTCGCCGACTACGTCGACACCATCGGCGAGTTCATCCGCCTGCTCTCTCCCGACGTGCATGTCATCTCCGTATGCCAGCCCACCGTGCCGGTGCTCTGCGCGATCGCGCTGATGGCCGAATCGGGCGAGGCGCACCAGCCGAAGACCATGGTCATGATGGGCGGCCCCATCGACGCGCGAAAAAGCCCCACCGCGGTCAACAACCTCGCCATGACGCGGCCGCTGTCGTGGTTCGAGCGCCACGTCATCCACCGCGTGCCGGCGAAGTATCCGGGCTACCACCGCCGCGTGTACCCGGGCTTCCTGCAGCACCTGGGGTTCGTCGCCATGAACCCGGACCGGCACCTGAACGCGCACACCGACTACTTCAACCACCTCGTCGAGGGCGACGAAGACTCGGCCGAGCGCCACCGCGAGTTCTACGACGAGTACAACGCCGTCATCGACCTGCCCGCCGAGTACTACCTCGACACGGTGAAGGCGGTGTTCCAGGACTTCGCCCTGCCCAAGGGCCGCATGTTCGTGCGCGAGCGGCTGGTGCGGCCGCAGGCCATCCGCGACACCGCGCTCCTCACCATCGAGGGCGAGCTCGACGACATCTCCGGCAATGGCCAGACGGAGGCCGCGCACCTGCTGTGCCTCAACATCCCCCGCGAGCGGCGCCAGCATTACCTCGCGCCGCGCGTCGGCCACTACGGCATCTTCAGCGGCCGGCGCTGGCGCGAAATGATCTACCCGCGCGTGCGGGAGTTCATCCGCGCGCATGGCTGAAGGCCGCGCGGCGCTCCTCGCGGGCGCCACGGGCCTGGTCGGTTCCTTTCTGCTCGAGCGCCTGCTCGTTTCGCCCCGCTATGCGCGCGTCGTCGTGTGGGCGCGGCGCGACATCGGCGTGACGCACCCGAAGCTCGCGGTGGAGATCGTCGACTTCGAGCGCCTGGCGACGCAGCGCGTCGAAGCCGAGGACGTCTACTGCTGCCTCGGCACCACGATCCGGCAGGCCGGCTCGCAGAAGGCGTTCCGCCACGTCGACTTCGACTTCCCGGTGGCGCTCGCCGGGGTCGCCGCGCGCAGCGGCGCGAAGCGCTTTCTCGTCGTCTCGTCGCTCGGCGCGAACCCGCGCTCGCGCGTGTTCTACAACCGCGTCAAGGGCGAGATGGAGGAGGCGGTGCGCAGCGCGGGAGTGCCGAAGACCTGGATCTTCAGGCCGTCGCTGCTGTCAGGGCCGCGCAAGCAGGAAAGGCTGGGGGAGAAGCTCGGGCTCGTGCTGGGCAAGGTGCTCGGGCCGCTGCTGGGAAAATACCGCCCGATCCATGCCGAGCGCGTGGCGGCGGCGATGCTCGGCGCGGCGGAGCTCGACCCGCCATCGGGGGTCATCGAGTCGGCGCAGATGCCGCGATAGCGCGCAGCGCGAGAAAGACGGCGAGCGCGGCGAGGGCCACGAACCAGACGAGCGACCACTCGGCGATCGACAGGCCGAGGAATCTCCAGTGCACCTCGGCGCACTGCCCCGAGCCACGCAACAGAAGCTGTACGGTGCGACCGAGCGGGAAGTTGTCCAGCATGTAGAAGAGGTCCGGCCCGCACGCCGGCACCTGGTCGGCGGGCAGGTGCTGCAGCCAGACGTGGCGCACGGCGGTGGCGATGCCGCCGGCGGCGAAAATGAACGCGCCGACCGAGTAAGCGATC
>JAOUGZ010000208.1 GCA_029865405.1 Betaproteobacteria bacterium | reverse complement strand
TTGTGCGCCGAGCCGCGCCTGATCGTCGCCGACGAGCCCACCACCGCGCTCGACGTCTCGATCCAGGCGCAGATCATCACGCTGCTCAGGCGCCTGGCGCGCGATCACGGCACCGCGGTGATGCTGATCACGCACGACATGGGCGTGATCGCGGAAACCGCCGACCGCGTCGCGGTCATGTACGCCGGGCGCATCGCCGAGATCGGGCCGGTGCGCGAGGTCCTGCAGGCGCCGCGCCATCCGTACACGGTGGGGCTCATGGGCTCGATCCCGAAGCTCGGCACCGCCCGGCGCCACACCCGCCTGGTGCAGATCGACGGCGCCATGCCACGCCTCACCGCGATTCCGCCGGGCTGCGCCTACCACCCGCGCTGCCCGCGGCGCTTCGCGCGCTGCGAGTCCGAGCGGCCCGAACTGCTGGCCGTGGGCAACGCCCGGGCGTCCTGCTGGCTCTATGGATAGCCGGCCGCTGGTCCGCCTGATCGACGCCGGCCGCGATTTCGACGTTTCGCGGCCCTGGCTCAATCGCGTGCTCGAGGGTGCGCCGCGCCGCGTGCTGCGCGCCGTTGACGACGTGTCGTTCGAGGTCGCGCGCGGCGAAACGCTGGCCCTGGTCGGCGAATCGGGTTGCGGCAAGTCCACCGTGGCGCGGCTGATCGTCGGCCTGTACGCGCTCTCGCGCGGCCGCATCGAGTTCGACGGCCTCGATCTCGCGGCACCCGGCACCGATGCCCCGCGCCTGCGCCAGCGCATGCAGATGATCTTCCAGGATCCCTACGCCAGCCTCAACCCGCGCTGGCGCGTACGCGACATCGTCGCCGAGCCGATCCGCGTGCTCGGCCTCGCCGCCGACAACGCGGCGGAAGGCGCGCGCGTCGCCGAGCTGCTGCGCCAGGTGGGCCTCGCGGCCGAGGACGGCGAGAAGTACCCGCACGAATTCTCGGGCGGGCAGCGCCAGCGCATTTCCATCGCCCGCGCCCTGTCCGGCAATCCGGAATTCCTCGTATGCGACGAGCCCACCTCGGCGCTCGACGTCTCGGTGCAGGCGCAGATCCTGAACCTGATGAGCGATCTGCAGCAGCGCCTCGGCCTGACCTACCTCTTCATCTCGCACAACCTCGCGGTCGTGTCGCACGTCGCCGATCGCGTGGGCGTGATGTACCTCGGCCGGGTGGTGGAGCTGGCCGGCGCGGCGCAGCTCTTCGCCACACCGCGCCACCCCTATACGCGCATGCTGATGGACGCGATCCCCGATCTGGACATGAGCGGCAAGCCGCGTACTCCGGTGGCCGGCGAGGTGCCGAATCCGCTCGCCCCGCCCGCGGGTTGCGCGTTCCATCCCCGCTGCCCGCATGCCGACGCGCGCTGCCGCTCGCAACGGCCGCAGCTTCGCCCCGTTGCCGACGGCGCGGCGGCCTGCCACGCCGTCGAAGAAGGGCGCCTCTAGCGCTTGAAAAGGTCGCGCAGCTTCTGCTCGACCTTTTCCTTCGCCTTTTCCTTGACCTTAGCCTTGGCGGCGTCGCCGGCAAGCGCGCGGTAGTCGATCTCGTACCTGGGCGCATCGAACGGCCCGCTCAGCTTCACCGGGATGGTGAGGCCCGAGAGGTGCTCGAGGTCCGTCCCGCTCTGGCCCTTGGAGGTCGCCACCACTGTCGCCTTGGCGAGGTAGTCGAGCTGCGAGTTGCCGATGTCCACGTCGCCCGCGCCGCCGAGGCGCACGAGCGGCGCGCGCACGTCCAGGTCGTCGTTTCGCGCCACGCCGTTCTTGATGACGAAGCTCGCGCTCAACGCCGAGAAGTCGGTGCGCTGGCCCAGGTCGGCCGGCTGCTGCTGCGCCGCCTTCGAGCCGAAGGCCGCCCGCGTCTTGCGCAGCACCTCGGTGAGATTGATGCCCTTCAGCGCGCCGTCCCGCATCTGGATGCGTGCCGTGCCGTCGAGCGATTTCTTCAGGGCGGCCACCGTGGGGCCGGCCGCCGCGATATCCACTCTCACGTCACCGCGCCCCTCTACCGCGTCGCGCCCCATCAGGTCCTTCACCAGCGGGCCGATGGCGACGCCGCTCAACGTTTCCTTTACCGCAATGCGGTTGCCCTTGGCCGCGAGCGTCAGCGCGCCCTGCAGCGTGCCTTCATAGAGCTTCGCCGAGTGCGGCGCGACCTCGGCGCGGCCGTTCGCCACGCGCAGCTCGGCTTTCAGATCCGACACCTTCATGCCCATGAGCTGCATCCAGCCGACCGCCAGCCGGCCGTCGGCGCGCAGTCCTTCGAGCGCGCTCAGATCCACGGGCACGTCCACCGCGACTTTCGGGCCGGCGCTCGGCGCGGGCTTCGCGTCCTTCTGCGCGACGAGGTAGCGGTCGAGGTCGATGCGGTCCACGTCGGCCTGCAGGCGGTAATGCGGCGCGGAAAAGCCGGACATGCCGAGCTTCGCCGTCACCGTGGTGTCGTCGAACTTCACCAACAGGTCCGCCTCCACCGCTTCCTTGGCAAGCTGAGCGCGCGCGTCGCCGGTGACCGTGAGCGCGATGCGCGTCATTTCCGCCGCGGCCCCGTTCACGCCGAGCGTCATGCCGGTGAGCGCGTACGCCTGGCTCTCGAGCGCGAGGCGATAGGTCCCCTCGAGCGTCACTTTCAGGTCGACCAGCGGTTTCTTGCCCCTGACATGCGCGGCGAGTGAAAGCTTGCCGGGCACGTCGTCGGCGATGCGCCCGGTGCGAAGCTGCACATCGTCCAGCTCGAGGCGCTGGCCGCTGCCCTCGTCGAGGTAGGCGAAGCTGCTGTCCTTGAGCTGGATGCCCGCGATGTCGAACTTGACCTTGCCTGGCGTCGCGCCTTTCGCGCTCCCGGGTTGGGCGGGCGCGCCGGCCGCGCCCATCAGGTCCTCGAAATCGAACTTGCCCCCCTTGGCGCGAACCACGCTCGCCTTCACCCCCGTCAGGCTCACCTCGTCCACCTGCACCTGGCCCCGCAGGAGCGGCAGCACCGCCACCGCCACGCGCGCGGACTCGACGGCGGCGAAGTCGTGCTCGCTCGCGCGGCGCGACAGGGTGACCTTGCCGACCCTGGCGCCGATCGCGGGCCAGAAGGCAAGCTCGATGTCGCCGTGGAATTTCAGCGTGCGCCCGGTGGCCGCCTTCACCCGCTTCTCGATCTCGGCCTTGTAGGCGTTCGGATCGAAGGTGGCGGCGATGAGGGCGACACCGGCAAGCACCAGGACGACCAGTCCCAGCAGGGTGTAGAGCGCGTACTTGAGCCATTTCATACGGGTTTTCTCCCGGCGATGCCAAAGGGCACATGGCCGGTGGCCACGTGCTTGCCAGCCGACTCTACGTGGCCGCGCTGGTCGTCGAAGTAAAAATCGGGCTCGAAGGCCCTGAGGAACTCGCCCTTGTCGAGCCCGCCGAGGAACAGCGCCTCGTCGACCGAGATCTTCCAGTGCATCAGGGTCTTCACCGCGCGCTCGTGCGCCGGGGCGCTGCGCGCGGTGACCAGCGCCGTGCGCAGGCGCATGGCCGTGCCTGCGGTTTGCAGGCGGTGCAGGGCTTCGAGCAGCGGCTTGAACGGCCCAGGGGGCAGCGGCGTGTCGACGCGCGCGGTCTCGTGGCGCGTGAACGCGTCCAGGCCGTCGGCCTGGTAGACGCGCTCAGCCTCGTCGGAAAAGAGCACGGCGTCGCCGTCGAACGCGATTCTGACTTCCTCGGCGTGCCGGCCCGCCGCCTGCGCCGACTCCGGCACCACGCGCGCCGCCGGTATCTTCGCGTCGAGCGCGCTCATCACGTCCTGCTCGTTGGCCGACAGGAACAGGTTCGCGCGCAGCGCGTCGAGGTACTTGTAGGGCTGCCGCCCGCGCGTGAACACGCCGCGTTCCACGCGCAGGCCCGAGCGCTGCGCCGAGCGGAACACGCGCAGCCCGCTCACCGGGTCGTTCTTGGACAGGATCACCACTTCCACGCGCTGCGCGTCCGGGGTGTTGAAGGCGAGGAGCTTCTTCACCAGCGGGAAGGCGACGCCCTGCTTCGCCGGCACGTCGAGCCGCCCGAGCTGCAGCGCCACGTAGGCGGCCTCGCCGTCGCGGTCGAACACGCGGTTCTCGTCCTCGAAGTCGAACAGCGCCCGCGAGGAGATCGCCACTACGAGCTTGCCGTCAAAGGTTGCGGGCATGGTCTTGGAGCGGGTGAAGGGAATCGAACCCTCGTATGCAGCTTGGGAAGCTGCCGTTCTGCCATTGAACTACACCCGCGGGTTGCGGCCAAGTGTATCATTTGCCCTATGATTCAAGTCACTGTGAACGGCGCGGCGCGCCGCTTCGAGCGACCTCTGGCGGTGGACGAACTCGTGGCGCAGCTCGCGCTCGCCGGAAAGAAGATTGCGGTCGAGAAGAACGGCGAGATCGTGCCGAAGAGCGCGCACGGCTCGACCGTGGTCGGCGACGGCGATCGCCTGGAGATCGTGGTCGCGGTGGGCGGCGGATGAAAGACGCGCTCGTCATCGCCGGCAAGTCCTACGCGTCGCGCCTGCTGATCGGCACCGGCAAGTACAAGGATTTCACGCAGACGCGCGCCGCGGTCGAGGCGAGCGGCGCACAGATAGTCACCGTCGCCATCCGGCGCACCAACATCGGCCAGAACCCGAACGAGCCGAGCCTGCTCGAGGCGCTGCCGACGGCGAAGTTCACCTACCTGCCAAATACCGCCGGCTGCTACAGCGCCGAGGACGCGGTGCGCACGCTGCGCCTCGCGCGCGAGCTCCTCGACGGGCACGACCTGGTGAAGCTCGAGGTGCTGGGCGATCCGCATACGCTGTATCCGAACATGCCCGAGACGCTGAAGGCGGCGCAAGAGCTGGTGAAGGACGGCTTCAAGGTAATGGTGTACTGCTCGGATGACCCGATCCAGGCGAAGATGCTGGAAGACCTTGGTTGCGTCGCCATCATGCCGCTGGCGTCCCTCATCGGCTCGGGCATGGGCATCCTGAACCCGTGGCAGGTGCAGCTGGTGCGCGACGCGGTGCGGCTGCCGGTGATCGTCGACGCGGGCGTCGGTACGGCGTCGGACGCGGCGATCGCGATGGAGTTGGGCTGCGACGGCGTGCTCATGAACACCGCAGTCGCCGCCGCCAAGGATCCGGTGATGATGGCGCGCGCCATGAAGAAGGCGGTGGAAGCCGGGCGCGAGGCCTGGCTTGCCGGGCGCATGCCGAAGAAGCTCTATACGGCCGCGCCTTCCTCGCCCACCGAAGGGACGATCGAGCCTTCCCGCAGCAAGGCGGCTTGAAGCGCGGCATCCGCAGCTACGTGCTGCGCCAGGGCCGCACGACGCCCGCGCAGAAGCGGGCGATCGATGAGTTGTTGGCGACTTACGGCATCCCCTACCGCCCGGCGCTGCTCGAGCCGCGGACCGGGCCGCGCGTCCTCGAGATCGGCTCCGGCATGGGCGAGACCACCGCGGCGATCGCCGCGGCGCAGACCGACACGGATTTCATCGCCGTGGAAGTGCATGGCCCGGGCGTCGGCAGCCTGCTGAAGCGCATCGACGCCCAGGGCCTGAAGAACCTTCGCGTCATCCGCCACGACGCCGTCGAGGTGCTAGAGCACATGATCGCGGACGCGTCGCTCGCCGGCATCCACCTCTTCTTTCCCGATCCCTGGCC
>JAOUGZ010000207.1 GCA_029865405.1 Betaproteobacteria bacterium | reverse complement strand
GCCGCGTGCCCGAGCGAGATCTGCCCCGTGAAGCCGACCAGCAGCATCAGCCCCAGGCCGACGATCGAGTAGATGCCGATGAAATGCAGCTGCGAGAGCACGTACTCGCTCGCCCACCACGGCGCGGCGAGGAGCACCGCGAAGAGCAGGCCGTACCAGAACATCTGGCCGCCATGACGAAAAAGACGCAGGTCCTGGTCGTAATCGGTCTTGAAGAAGAAGCGCATCAGACTTTCTTCGTCATTGTTTCGCCGAAGATGCCCGAGGGCCTCACCATCAGCACCACCAGCACCACGACGTAAGCCGCCACGTCCTTGAAGCCCTCGGGCAGGTAGAACCCCGAGAGCGCCTCGACCACGCCGATGATCAGGCCGCCGACGATGGCGCCCGGCACGCTGCCAAAGCCGCCCACCACCGCCGCGGGGAAGGCTTTCAGCCCGATGAAGCCCATGTTCGAGTGCACGAACGTGCTCGGCGCAAGCAGGATGCCGCCGATGGTGGCGATGCCGGCCGACAACCCCCAGATGAGCATGTTGATGCGGCGCACCGGGATGCCCATGTAGTAGGCCGCGAGCTGGTTCTGCGAGGTCGCCTGCATGGCGATGCCGATGCGCGTGAAGCGGAAAAAGAGGTACAGCGCCAGGCACAGCGCCACCGTGTGCAGGATCACCGCCAGCTGCTGCTCGGCCACCACCACGCCGCCGACGCGCATCACCCGGTCGGCGAACGGCGTGGCGAGGCGGTAGGTCTCGGTGCCCCAGCCCGGGATCATGGTGACCACGCCGCGCAGCACGAACCCCACGCCGATGGTGACCATCACCACGGTGAACGCGGGGTAGCCGAGCACCGGACGCAGCACCGCGCGCTCGAGCAGCATGCCGACGACCACCATCACCGCCACGGCGAAGAGGATCGTCAGCCAGTACGGCAGCCCGAGCACCGTCGCGCCGGTCAGCGCAAAAAAGGCGCCCAGCATCATCAGGTCGCCCTGCGCGAAGTTCACCGTCTCGGTCGCCTTGTAGATGAGCACGAAGCCGAGTGCGACGAGCGCATACACGCAGCCCTGCGCGACGCCCGCGAGCAGCAGTTGCAGGAACTGAACGATGCGCCACCTCCTCCCGCCGCGGATTCTACCGTCAGCGCGCGCCAAGCAATTGCTTTTCAGGCAGTGCGCGCCTAGACTGGACTGCGCATGAGCGCGACGCACGAAGTCCTCAACCAGAGCGCGCCGCTCGAGGACTACAACCTCTACCGGACGAACGCGGCGCTCGCCGATGCGCTCGCCTTCGAGTTGCCTCAAACGCGCCTCGGCGGGGCGCGCGAGCGCCTTGGCCTGCTCGGCGCCGAGCTCGGCCGGCGCGACACGCTCAGGCTGGGCGACGCCGCCAACCGCTTTCCGCCCGAGCTGAAGACGCACGACGCGCGCGGGCATCGCCGCGACGAAGTGGAATTCCATCCGGCGTGGCACGAGCTGATGGCGCTCGCGCTCCGGCACGGCCTGCACAGCGCGCCCTGGTCGGCGCCCGGCGCCGGTGCGCACGTCGAGCGGGCCGCCGGCTACCTGCTCTACTCCGAGGTCGAGAACGGCACCCAGTGCCCGGTCACCATGACTTACGGCTCGGTGCCGGCGCTGCGCGCCGATGCGCAACTGGCGGCGGCCTGGCTGCCGCGCGTTTTTTCGCGGCAGAAGGACGCGGCGCTCATCGGCATGGGGCTCACCGAGAAGCAGGGGGGCTCCGATGTGCGCACCAACACCACGAGGGCGACGCCGCTCGGCGGCGCGGACTACGCGATCACGGGGCACAAGTGGTTCCTGTCCGCGCCGATGTGCGATGCGTTCCTCGTGCTGGCGCAGGCGCCGGGGGGCCTGTCGTGCTTCTTCATGCCGCGCGTCCTGCCCGACGGCCAACGCAACGCCATCCGCATCCAGCGCCTGAAGGACAAGCTCGGCAACCGCTCCAACGCGTCCTCCGAAGTGGAGTTCGACGAAGCGCATGCGACGCGGCTCGGCGAGGAAGGCCGCGGCGTGCCGATGATCCTGGAGATGGGCGTGTACACGCGCCTCGACTGCGCCATCGGCACTGCCGGCCTCATGCGCCAGGCGCTCGCGCAGGCGCTGTGGAATGCCGCGCAGCGCCAGGCGTTCGGCCGGCTGCTGAAGGAGCAGCCGCTGATGCAGAACGTGCTCGCCGATCTCGCGCTCGAAGCCGAGGCCGCGACGGCGCTGGTGCTGCGCCTCGCGCGCGCCTACGACGGCGATGACGAGGGCGAGCGGCTGCTGCGGCGCGTGCTCACGCCGGCGGCCAAGTTCTGGGTATGCAAGCGCGGCGCGCATTTCGCGCAGGAAGCGATGGAGGCGGTGGGCGGCAACGGCTACGTGGAGGAGCAGGTTCTCGCGCGCATCTACCGCGAGATGCCGCTCAACTCCATCTGGGAAGGCGCGGGCAACGTCATGTGCCTCGACGTGCTGCGCGCACTGAGAAAGGCACCGGACGTGATCGAGGCCGTCGCCGCGGAGCTCGATGCGGCGGCCGGCAGCCACCGCGGGTTTGACGCGTTCACCGCGTCGCTCAAGGACCGACTGGCCGATGCCGCCGAGCATGAGAGCGCGGCGCGGCGCCTGACGCAGGATCTTGCCCTTGCGCTGCAAGCGAGCCTTCTCGCCCGCCATGCGCCGGGCTTCGTGTTCGAGACTTTCGTGCACGCACGGCTGGGCGCGGACTGGACGGGCGCTTTCGGCACGCTCGCACCGAACGCGCCGTTCACGGCGCTCATCGACCGGGCAATGCCCACGGCGCAATGAAGTCGGTCCGCATCGGCGCGGGCCTGGGCTTCTACGGCGATTCCTGGCGGGCGGTGCGCGCCTCGATCGAGCGCGGCGGGGTGCATTACATCGCCTCCGATCACCTTTCCGAGCTCACCCTCGCCATCCTGCAAAAGGACCGGCAGAAGGATGCAGACGCAGGCTACGCGCGCGACGGCCTGCCGATGCTGATGGAACTCTGGCCGCTCGCCGCCAAGCGCGGGGTGAAGTTCATCCTCAACGCCGGCGGCCTCAATCCCGAAGGCGCGCGCGCGGCAATTGCCCGCGCCTTCCGCGACCAGGGCTGGAAGGCGACCCTCGCCACGGTCAGCGGCGACGCGATGCTCGAGCGCTTCGACGAGTTGGGCGCCGCCGGCGAAGCGCTGGCGCATATGGACACCGGCGCCGCGCTCGATACGGTGCGCAGCCGCATGCTGTTTGCCAATGCTTACCTCGGCGCGCAACCGATTGTCCGGGCGCTCGAGCAGGGCGCGGACATCGTCCTCACCGGCCGCGTGGCCGACGCGGCGCTGTCGCTCGCGCCGATCGTGCACGAGCTGGGCTGGAAGTGGGACGACTGGAACCGCCTCGCACTCGGACTCACCGTGGGGCACTTGCTGGAATGCTCGGGCCAGGGCGCGGGCGGCAACTTCGGCTCGGCCGCGGAATGGGCCGAGATCCCGGACTACGCGCACCTCGGCTACCCGATCGCCGAGGTGAACGCGGACGGGAGCGCGCTGTTCGCCAAGGCGCCGGGCACCGGCGGGCGCATATCCTTCGACACGCTGCGCCAGCAGCTGCTCTACGAGGTGCACAACCCGCATGCCTACGTTTCGCCGGACGTGGTGCTCGACATGGGCGCGCTCAAGCTGGACGATCGGGGCAACGACCAGGTGAAGGTGACGGGCGCGGCAGGCGCGCCGCGGCCGGCGCAGCTCAAGATCGTCGGCGGCTACCACGACGGCTGGATGGGCACCGGCATGATCGGCTTTTCCTGGCCGCAGGCGTACGCCAAGTGCGCGAAAGCCGCCGAGACCATCCGCACGCTCGTGGCCGAGCGCGGCTGGCAGATCGAGGACATGAACGTCGAGTACATCGGCTACGACTCGCTCCTCGGCGCGAACGCCGATCCGACGTACCGCGACCAGTTGAACGAGTGTTTCCTGCGCATGACCCTCCGCACGCAGGACCGGAAAGTCGCCGACGCCTACGGACGCCTGTTTCCGTGGCTGGGCCTTTCCGGCCCGCCCTACGTCGGCAGCATGAAGGGCGTGCAGGGGGCGAAGGAGCTGCTCGGCATCTGGCCGACGCTGGTGCAGCGCGAGCGGGTGGAGTCGAAGGTGAACGTCGCCGTGGAGAAGGTCTGATGCGCGTGCCGCTGTGGAAGATCGCGCACGCGCGCTCGGGCGACAAGGCCGACCGGGCCGACATCGGCCTCTTTGCCTGGGATGCGCCGACCTACGCGGTGCTGAAGCGCGAAGTGACCTCCGCGCGCCTCAAGGATCACTTCAAGGCGATGTGCGAGGGGCCGGTGGAGCTCTGGCCGCTCGACAATCTGCTCGCGCTGAAGATCGTGCTCAACCGCGCGCTGCAGGGCGGCGCAGCGCGCTCCTTGCGCATGGACAACCTCGGCAAGGCGGTCGCGGCGCAGCTCCTGCGCATGGAGATCGAGGCGCCCGCCGATCTGCCGCGGCTCAAGAAGTGAAGAAAACGAAGAAGAAGCCGGCGCAGAACGGCAACCGGCGCGAGGACCTGCTGCGCGTTTGCGCGCGCCTGTTCCGCGAGAAAGGGTTCGACGGCACGTCGATCCGGGACATTTCGCGCGCTGCGGAAATGCATTCGGGTAGCCCGTTCTATCACTTCAAGTCGAAGCAGGAGATGCTGGTCGCCGTCATGGAGCAGGGACTCATCGAGGGCCTGAAGCATCTCGAGACGGTCGCCGCCATGCGGCTCGCACCGGCGGAGAAGTTCCGCCGGCTGGTGCGCGCGCACCTCGAGACGATCTGCGGCGACGGCCATGACTTCATTCCGGTCATGCTCTACGACTGGCGCTCGCTGACGCCTGCAAACCGGCGGCGCGTCATCGCGCTGAAGGACCGCTACGACGCGCTGTGGCAGAAGGTGACCGACGAGCTGCAGGCGCTGGGGGTCATGGGCGGCGACGCGCAACTCGCGCGGTTGTTCACGTTCGGCGTGCTCAACTGGACTGCTCGCTGGTACCGGGCGGGCGGGAGGAAGAGCCTGGACGAGATCGCGGAGGAGGCCGCGGCGTTTCTGCTCAGGCGTTAGCGAAGCGCTCGAGGTGGTGATCCGCGTCGCCGAACTGCTGCGCCACTATGGTGAGCCGCCGGAACGAGTGGCTCACCTTCAGCTCCTCGCTCATGCCCATGCCGCCGTGCAGCTGGATCGCCTCCTGGCTGATCAGGCGCGCGTTGTCGGCGATCTTTATTTTCGCCGCCGAAATGGCGCGCGCGCGCTCCGTCGCCTTCGCTGCGGAATCCGCCTGGCTGCAGGCCAGGAAGGCCATGGATTTCGCCTGCTCGTAGGCGATGTACATGTCGACAATGCGGTGCTGCAGCGCCTGGAAGGTGCCGATCGGCACGCCAAACTGCTTTCGCGTCTTGAGGTATTCCAGCGTGCTGTCGCAGGCGTATTTCATCGCGCCCACCGCCTCGGCGCAGACCAGCGCCGTGGCGAAATCCATCACGTCCTCGATCACCGGCAGCGCCTTGCCGTCTGCGCCGAGCAGCTCGCCGGGCGTGCCGGATAGAACGACATCGGCGGCGCGCATCTCGTCCAGCGTGCGGTAGGGCTTCAACGTCACGCCTTTCACATCCACCAGGAACAGGCTTACGCC
>JAOUGZ010000206.1 GCA_029865405.1 Betaproteobacteria bacterium | reverse complement strand
CTCTGGCAGCCGCGGTTCAAGGCGGCGCTGCCGGGCGTGCGGCTCACGCTGCTGGTGGGCATGCACGCGCAGGCGTACCACCTTGGCGCGCGCCGCAAGAAGACGCTCGCGCTGACCGTGCGCGCGTACCGCGAATACCTGCCCGAGTTCTTCCCGCTGCCGCATCCCAGTCCGCGCAACCGCCGCTGGCTGAGGAACAATCCCTGGTTCTTGAAACAGGTCGTCCCGGCGCTGCGCCGCCGCCTGCGGGCGCTATAATTCGCGCGCGCCATGAAGCTGCTCTCCGCACCCGCCAGCCCCTTCGCGCGCAAAGTCAGGATCGTTCTCGCCGAAAAGCGCATCGACTGCGACATCGAAAGGGTGGATGTGCAGCCGCTGGAGAATCCGGTCAACGCCCATAACCCGCTCGGCAAGATCCCGACGCTCCTCCTGGACGACGGCACGGCGATCTACGATTCGCGCGTCATCGTCGAGTTTCTCGACAACATGACGGCCAACAGCCGGCTTATTCCCCAGGATAATCGCGAGAAGATCGCGGTGCGCCGCTGGGAGGCGCTTGCCGACGGCGTGCTCGACGCCGGGTTGCTGCTGCGCTACGAATCGCTGCGGCCCAAGGCCGAGCAGAGCGCCGACTGGGTCGCCAAGCAGGCCGCGCGCGTGCGGCGCGGCCTCGCGCAGATGCAGGCCGACCTCGGCGCGCGCGCCTGGTGCCAGGGCGAGCGCTACACGCTCGCCGACATCGCGCTCGGCTGCTGCCTGGGCTGGATCGGCTTCAGGAAGCCCGCCGGCATCGACTGGCGCGCCGACTACCCGGAGCTGGCGAAGCACTACGACAAGCTGATGGAACGGCCGGCGTTCGCCGAAACCGTCCCCGCCGCCTAGGCGATGACGGCGCCGCCCAGGCAAACCTCGCCGTCGTAGAGCACGACCGACTGCCCCGGCGTCACCGCGCGCTGCGGCCGCGGGAAATCCACCGCCAGTTCGTCACCCGCGATGCGGGTCACCGTGCATTCGGCGTCGGTCTGGCGATACCGCGTCTTCGCGCCATGCGTCGAACCGCTGAGCGGCGCCGCCTGCACCCAACTCGCGTCCAGCGCCCGCAGTGAAGTACGCATGAGCAGCGGGTGGTCGTGCCCCTGCACCACCACCAGCTCGTTGGCGTCCACGCGCTTCTCGGCCACGTACCAGGGGGCCCCCGGCCCGCCCAGGCCGATGCCCTTCCTCTGGCCGATGGTGTAGAAGGCGAGCCCGATGTGCTCGCCCACGCGCCTGCCCTCCGCGGTCACCATCGGACCCGGGGACTTCGGCAGGTAGCGGTTGAGAAACTCGCGGAACGGCCGCTCGCCGATGAAGCAGATGCCGGTGGAGTCCTTCTTGGCGTGGTTCGGCAACCCGGCCTCGGCCGCGAGGCGCCGCACCTCGGGCTTCTTCAACTCCCCGACCGGGAACATGACGCGCGCGAGCTGCTCCTGGGTCAGGCGGTGCAGGAAGTAGCTCTGGTCCTTCGCGCGGTCCGCGCCGCGCAGCAGCTCGACGCGGCCGTCCTGTCGCCGCAATTGCGCGTAGTGGCCGGTGGCGATCCTGCGCGCCCCGAGCTGCAGGGCATGGTCGAGAAACGCGCGAAACTTGATCTCGGCGTTGCACAGCACGTCCGGGTTGGGCGTGCGCCCGGCCGCGTACTCCGCGAGAAAGCTGGCGAAGACGCGCTCGCGGTACTCGGCGGCGAAGTTCACCGCCTCGAGCGGCACGCCGATCACGTCGGCGGCCGCGGCGGCGTCGATCAGATCCTGGCGCGTCGAGCAGTGCTCGTCATCGTCGTCGTCCTCCCAGTTCTTCATGAACAGGCCAACGACGTCGTACCCCGCGCGCTTCAGAAGCAGCGCCGCGACCGACGAGTCCACCCCGCCCGACATGCCGACCACTACTTTCTCACGCATACGGATTGGACAGGATCTCGAGCGGAAAGCTCCGCCCCGCGATGTAATCGTCGACGCACTGCTGCACCAGCGGCGAGCGGTGCTCGGCGCGCCGCGCGGCGAGCTCGGCCGGCGTCAGCCAGGCGAGCGCGATGATCTCCTTGTCGAGCTTGCGGCCCGCCTCCACGCCGTCCACGCGGCCGCGGAACGCGAATCGCAGGAACGTCACGTCGTCCTTGTCGTAGACCCAGCGATAGATGCCCAGCAGCGCCGTGGGCGTGATCCGGTGCGCCGTCTCCTCCAGCACTTCCCGCACCACCGCCTGCGCGAGCGATTCACCGGGGTCGAGGTGCCCGGCGGGCTGGTTCAGTACGCGCCGCCCGCTTGCCTCCTCTTCGACGAAGAGGAAGCGCCCGTCGCGCTCGATCACCGCCGCGACGGTGACGCTGGGCCGCCAGCGGCTCATGCTGCCTTGCGCGTGTTCTTCTTGATGAACTCGGCCATCCGCGCCACGCCCTGCTCGATCGCCAGCTTCGACGCGGCGTAGGAAAAACGCAGGTGCTGCCCCTCGCCCGGCACGCGCGCGCCGAAGTGGATGTCGGCCAGCACCGCGACGCCAGCCTCGTTCAGCAGGCGCTTCCTGAACTCTTCCGAGTCGGCGACGCCGATGCGCTGGCAGGCCTCGGTCACGTTGGGCCAGGCGTAGAAGGCGCCGCCGGGATTGCGGCAGGTCACGCCGGGCACCTGGTTCAGCAGGCCGACGATGAGGTCGCGGCGCTCGAGGAAGCTATCGCGCATCTTCTGCGCCGCGTCCTGCGGACCGGTAACCGCTTCCAGCGCCGCCCACTGCGAAATCTGCGAAGCGCAGGAGTCGGTATTGGTGATCCAGCGCGTGAATACGGGCGCGAGCACGGGGTTGGCGGTGAAGCCGATCCGCCAGCCGGTCATCGCCCAGGTCTTGGAGGCGCCGTCCGAAATGATCGTGCGCTCGTACATGCCGGGGATCTGCGCGAAGGAAAAGAACTCGCCCGCGTAGCACAGCCGCGAGTAGATCTCGTCGGCGTACACCCACACCTGCGGGTGCCTCCTCAAAATCGCGGCAATGGCTTCCAGAGCCTGCCGCGAGAGCGTGCCGCCGGTCGGATTGTGCGGATAGTTGAGTATGATCAGCTTCGTCCTCGGCGTGATCAGCCGATCCAGCTCCGCCGGATCGAAGGCGAAATCCCGCGCCTCGTGCAAGTGGATCGGTACCGGCTGCGCGCCGTTGGCGATGATCTGCGATTCGTAGATGGGAAACCCGGGATTCGGGTAGATCACCTCGTCGCCCGCGCCGTAGTCGGTCGTGGAGAGGATGGCGTAGGCGATGAAGGGCTTGGCGCCTGCGCCCACCACCACGTCCTCGGCGTGGATCGGCAGGTTGCCGCGCATGCCCGCCATATAGGTCGCCGCGGCGGCGCGCAGCTCGTCGATGCCGGCCGAGGGCGTGTAGCCGTGCTTGCCGCCCTGGATGGCGCGGATCGCGGCCTGCCGCACGTTCTCGGGCGCCGGGAAATCCGGCTGGCCGATGCAGAAGCTGACGATGTCCTTGCCCTGGCGGGCGAGCGCGTTGACCTCGGCGAGAACGACGAAGGCATTCTCGGTGCCCAGGGACTGCGCGCGGCGGCTGATCTGAGGCATGCGCTCCTCCTGAATCGAGAATTCTACAGCCGCGCTAGCGCATCCCGGGCAGGGCACCCTTGAGATTGCGCATCATGCGCGCCATGTTGCCGCCTTTCATCATCTTCATCATCTTCTGCATCTGCTCGAACTGGTTGAGCAGGCGGTTCACTTCCTGCACCGGCACGCCCGCGCCGGTAGCGATGCGCCGCTTGCGCGAGGCCTTGATCAGCTCGGGATGCGCGCGCTCCTGCGGCGTCATGGCGTTGATCACGCCCGCAGTGCGGCGCAGCTGGCGATCGTCCTGCAGCTGCGCCGGGTTGATCTGACCGGCGAGCTGCGCCGGCAGCTTGTCGAGCATCGACGCCATGCCGCCCATCTTCTGCATCTGCTGCAGCTGCTGCTTGAAGTCCTCGAGGTCGAAGCCCTTGCCCTTCTTCAGCTTCTCGGCGACGCGCTGCGCCTGCTCGAGGTCGACCTGCCTGTGCGCCTCCTCGACCAGCGACAGGATGTCGCCCATGCCGAGCACGCGTGAGGCCATGCGCTCGGGGTGGAACGGCTCGAGCGCGTCGAGCTTCTCGCCGGTGCCGGCGAACTTGATCGGCGTGCCCGTAACTTGCCGCACCGAGAGGGCGGCGCCGCCGCGCGCGTCACCGTCCAGCTTGGTGAGGATGACGCCGGTGAGCGGCAGGCGCTCGCCGAAGGCGCGCGCCACGTTGACCGCGTCCTGGCCCTGCATCGCATCGACCACGAACAGGGTTTCCACCGGCTTCGCCTCGGCGTGCAGCGCCGCGATCTCCTGCATCATCGCTTCGTCGATCGCCAGGCGCCCCGCGGTGTCGACGATGAGCACGTCGTAGTAGCGCGTTCTTGCATGCTCGAGCGCGCGCCGCACGATGTCCTGTGGCGACTCGCCCGCGGCGGAAGGGTACACGTCCACGCCCGCCTGCGCCGCGACGGTGGCGAGCTGCTCGATCGCGGCCGGCCGGTACACGTCGCAGGACACGAGCAGGACCTTCTTCTTCTGCCCGTGCAGGAGCCGCGCGAGCTTGCCCGCCGTGGTGGTCTTGCCCGAGCCCTGCAACCCCGCCATCAGGATCACGGCCGGGGGCTGCGTTGCGAGATCGAGCGCGGCGTTCGACTCGCCCATGAGGCGAGTCAGCTCGCGATGCACTACGCCGATCAGCGCCTGCCCGGGCGTCAGGCTGCCCACCACCTCCTCGCCCAGCGCCTTTTGCTTCACCGCGGCGACGAAATCGCGCACCACCGGCAGCGCGACGTCGGCCTCGAGCAGCGCCACGCGCACTTCGCGCAGCGCCTCCTGGACGTTCGTTTCCGTGAGGCGCGCCTCGCCGCGGAGGGTCTTGACGATGCGCGCGAGTCGCGCGGTGAGGTTGTCGAGCACGGGTGATAAACTGAAGCGGTGGCGGACATTGTAATTCACGCGGTCACCGCGGCCGCCTATGCGGGGCTGGCCTGGCACTTCTGGCGCACCCGCTGGCGCGCGCAGCCGGCGCGCCCGGCACCGCCGACCGGGACGCGCCCATGGGAGCGCGCCGTGCTGCTGGCACCGCTCGCGTTGCACGCGTTCCTGCTCTACTCGGACCTATTCGCGCCGCGCGAGTTGCGCTTCGGCTTCGCGCAAGCGCTGTCCACCATGCTGTGGCTGGCTGTGCTCATCTACTGGGTCGAAAGCCTGTTCTACAGCCTGGAAGGCATGCAGCCGCCGGTGCTCGCGCTGGCGGCGCTCGCCGCCCCGCTGCCGCTGCTGTTCCCGGGCCGCGCGAGCGGCGCGCTCGCCGCCTCTTTAGAGTTCAAGCTGCACCTCGCCATGGCCATGCTCGCCTACAGCCTGTTCACCATTGCCATCCTGCACGCGCTGCTGATGGCGCTGCTCGAGCGGCGGCTGCACGGCAGCGCCGCGGCACGGGCGGGGCTGCCCGGCGACGGTGGCGCCGTGCTCTCGGGGCCCCTGGGTGCGTTGCCGCCGCTGCTGACGCTGGAGCGGCTGCTGTTCCGCATGATCACGGCGGCCTTCGTGCTGCTCACCCTGACCCTGGCGAGCGGCGCCGTGTTCTCGGAGTCGCTGTTCGGCCGGGCGCT
>JAOUGZ010000205.1 GCA_029865405.1 Betaproteobacteria bacterium | reverse complement strand
GCACCAGCGCGGGCTTCACGGCATCGGGCGTCAGCTCGAAGCCGAGCGTTCTCGCGAAGCGCAGCATCTCCTGGTTTTCGCTCAACACCAGCCCTTCCATGGTCTCGAGCTTGCGCGCCTGCGCGGCGCGGATGAGCGCGTCCATGAGCAGCTGCGCCACGCCGGCGTGGCGCCAGTGGTCGGCGACGACGACGCCGAACTCGCAGCTGCGGCCGTCGGCGTTGGCGACGTAGCGCGCTTCGCCGACCAGCTCGCCGCCCGCGGCTTCGCAGACGAAGGCCATGTGGCGATCGTAGTCGATGTGCGTGAAGAAGTGCACCAGCTTCTCGCCCGGCGCCTGCACGAAATCGAGGAACCGGAGGCGCTGGCTCTCGCCCGAGAGGCGCTCGAGGAACTGCGCTTCGGCGCGCTCGTCGCCGGCGCGCACCGGGCGAATGGTCACCGAGCGCCCGTCGGCGAGCCGGCGCTGGCGCACCAGGTGCAGGGGAAAATCCGCCATGCTGCATTGTCGCGAGGACAATGGCGCACGGCTTGATGCACGTCAAAAGGCGGCAGCGCGTGCTGCGCCAGCATGAGCGGCATGGACTGCCCGTCAGATCATCCGCAGGCGCGCGGCCGGGCAGCGCGTGGCGCCCGACGCCGCGCTCGCCAACCGCTTCGCGACCAGGTCGACCTCGACTCGATGGATTGGCTGAATCTTCTCGTCGCGCTGAAAGGGCGCCTGAAGATCGAGATTCCGGAAGCCGACTACCGCAAGCTCGGCGCCCTCGATCAGGTGGTGGCCTACCTATCGGCAAGGTCGCGGTGAAGGGGCTGACCTCCGCCGAGGCGGCCGCGCGCCTCGCGGCCGACGGACCGAACGCGCTGCCGACGGCGGCGCGGCACGGCACGCTCGCCATTGCGCTCGGCGTGCTGCGCGAGCCGATGTTCCTGCTGCTCGTCGCGGCCACCGGCATCTACCTCCTGCTCGGCGACGTGCACGAGGCGATGGTGCTGGGCGCCTCCATCGCCGGCGTGATCGGCATCACCGTCGCGCAGGAGCGCAAGGCCGAGCGCGCGCTCGAGGCGCTGCGCGACCTGTCGTCCCCGCGCGCCATGGTGCTGCGCGACGGCGAGCGCAAGCGCATCGCCGGGCGCGAGGTGGTGCGCGGCGACCTGCTGATCCTCGCCGAGGGCGACCGCGTGCCGGCCGACGCGCGGCTCATCGCGGCCACCGACCTGACGGCGGACGAAGCGCTGCTTACCGGCGAATCGCTGCCGGTGGATAAGCACGCGGGCGACACCGTGTACTCGGGGACCCTGCTGGTGAAGGGCCACGCACGCGCCGAGGCGCGCGCGACCGGGCCACGCAGCGAGCTCGGGCGCATCGGCACTTCGCTCGCGACGCTCGAGCCCGGCAAGACGACGCTCGAGCGCGAGACGGCGCGCGTCGTGCGGCTGGTGGCGGCCTCTGCGGTCGTTCTCTGCCTCGCGCTCGCGCTCGCCTACGCGCTGGTGCGCGGCGACTGGCTGGGCGGCGTGCTCGGCGGCCTGACGCTCGCCATGGCGATCCTGCCCGAGGAGTTCCCGGTGGTGCTCACCGTGTTCCTCGCCCTCGGTGCCTGGCGCATCTCGCGCCACGGCGTGCTGACGCGCCGCATGGCGGCGATCGAGATGCTCGGCGCCGCCACCGTGCTGTGCGTGGACAAGACCGGGACGTTGACCGAGAACCGCATGGCGCTGGTCGATACACCGCAGCCGGTGGCCGATCTCGCCGCGCTCGCCAGCGAGATCGACGCCTTCGACCCGATGGAGAAGGCGATCGTCGCCGCAGCCGGCGCGGACGCCCGCCGCGTGCGCAGCGAATGGAGGCTCGAGCGCGACTATCCCTTCAGCGACCAGTTCATGGCGGTGTGCCACGCCTGGCGCTCGCCGCAGGGCGAGCGGCGCATCGCGTTGAAGGGCGCACCGGAAACGGTGCTCGCCCTGTGCGGGCGCATGGATGCAATGGAGGAATTGCGGGGCGCCGCGCAGGAAGGCCTGCGCCTGCTGGCGGTGGCCGAAGGCGAATGCGAAGGCGAGCTGCCCGAGGATCCGCGGCGCTGCGCATTCCGCTTCGCCGGCTTCGCCAAGCTCGCCGATCCGCTGCGCGCCTCGGTGCCCGAGGCGGTGGCGCAGTGCCGCCGGGCTGGGATCCGCGTGGTGATGGTCACGGGGGACTACCCGGGCACCGCCCTCAATATCGCGCGCGCGGCGGGCATCGAGGCGCGCGCGGCGCTGACCGGCGATGACATCGCCGCCATGGACGACGCGGCGCTCGCCACGGCAGTGCGCACCGTGCACGTCTTCGCGCGCGTGCGGCCCGAGCAGAAGCTGCGCCTGGTACAGGCCTATCGTACGGCGGGGGAAGTGGTCGCCATGACCGGCGACGGCGTGAACGACGCGCCGGCACTGAAGGCCGCGCACATCGGCATCGCCATGGGCAGCCGCGGCACTGACGTCGCGCGCGAGGCGGCCGCGCTGGTGCTGCTCGACGACGACTTCACCTCGATCGTGCGCACGGTGCGCCTGGGGCGGCGCATCTACGAGAACATCCGCAACGCCATGCGCTACCTCGTGTCCGTGCACGTGCCGATCGCCGGCATGGCGTTCCTGCCGGTGGCGCTGGGCGGTCCGCTGTTCCTGCTGCCGGTGCACGTGGTGTTCCTCGAGTTCGTGATCGACCCCGCCTGCACCCTGGTGTACGAGGCCGAGCGCACCGAAGCGGGGGCCATGGAGCGCCCGCCGCGCGACCCGGGCGCGCCGCTGTTCAACCTGGAGATGCTGACGGTGAGCTTCGCGCTCGGCGCCGCCATGCTCTGCGCGGTGTTCGGGGCCTACGCGTGGGCGCGATACGCCGGGCGCGTCGAGTTCGAGGCGCGCGCCGTCGCCTTTTCCGCCATCGTGTTCTCGAACCTGGCGCTGCTCTACGTCACGCGCTCGCAGCGTCGCTCGGCGCTCGCCACGTTGCGCGAGCCCAATGCCGCGCTGTGGTGGATCACGCTGGGGGCACTCGTCGCGCTCGGCGTGGCGATCTACCTTCCGGGCGCGGCGGCGCTGTTCAAGTTCGCGCCGCTGGGCGCCGCCGACCTCGGCGTGGCGCTGGCGGCCGGCATCGCCGGCGTGATCGGCTACGAGCTGCTCAAGCTGCGTGCGCGGGCACGGTGAGACAATGCCGCCGATGAGGCACCATGAGACCGTAGGCGCCCACCTCGTCGCCTCGGTGCTGCGCGCGCGTCCGGACGAGCGCGTGGGCGAGGTGCTCAAGCGCCTCGCCGAGGAAAAGCCCTCGAGCCTCGAGCTCTTGCTCGCCACCGACGAGCACGGGCGCCTCGTCGGCGCCGCGCCGCTCGCGCGCGTGATCGCGCTCGAGCCGGATGCACCGCTGGACAAGGTGCTGCAGCGCGACTTCCCGCACGTGCGCCCGAACTCGGACCAGGAGCGCGCGGCCTCGCTCGCGCTGCACCACGGCGTCGACGCGCTGCCGGTGGTGGACGCGGAAGGCTGCGTGCTCGGCGTGATGCCGTCGCAGGCGATCATGCAGGTGCTGCGCCGCGAGCACGTCGAGGACCTGCACGTGCTCGCCGGCATCCAGCGCGAGACCTCGCAGGCGCGGCACGCCATCGAGGACCCGCCGATGCGCCGCGTGCGCCACCGCCTGCCCTGGCTGCTCGCGGGCCTGGGCGGCGCCGCCGTCGCCACGGCCGCCATGGCGGGGTTCGAGGCGACGCTGAAGGCGCACGTCGCCGTCGCCTTCTTCGTGCCGGCGATCGTCTACCTGGCGGACGCCATCGGCACGCAGAGCGAGGCGGTGGCGGTGCGCGGGCTGTCGCTCACGCGCTCGGGCATCGCCAACCTGCTCGGCGGCGAGCTGCGCACCGGAATGGCGATCGGCACCGTCCTGGGCGTGCTCAGCTTCCTTCCCGTGTGGTTCTTCTTCGGTAGCCTGCGCCTCGCCGCGGCGGTCACGGTCGCGATCTTCGCCGCGGGCACCGTCGCCGCGGCGCTCGGGCTCGCGCTGCCGTGGTGGCTGGCGCGCCTGGGTCGCGACCCGGCGATGGGCAGCGGGCCGCTCGCCACGGTGGTGCAGGACATCCTCAGCCTGCTCGTATACCTCGGTGTCGTGAGGGCATTCGGACTTTGACGGCACGGGCGGCACGCGACTGGCACGCGCTGGCGGCGCGCGAGGTGGTGCGCGCGCTCGAGACGAGCGCGCAGGGACTCGCGCCGGAAGAAGCGGCGCGCCGCCTTAGGGAATCTGGCCCGAATGCCTTGCCGCAGGCGCGGCGCCAGCACCCGGTGCTGCGCTTTCTCGCGCAGTTCAACAACGCGCTCATCTACTTCCTGCTCGCCGCGGCGGTGGCGGCCGCGGTGCTCGCGCATTTCGTCGATGCCGCCGTCATCGTTGCGGTGGTCGTCGTGAATGCCGTCATCGGCTTCATCCAGGAAGGCAAGGCCGAAGAGGCGCTCGCGGCCATGCACCGCATGATCTCGCCGCAGGCCGCGGTGCTTCGCGCGGGCGCGCGCCGCAGCATCGCGGTGGCCGAGCTCGTGCCCGGCGACATCGTGCTGCTCGAGGCGGGCGACCGCGTGCCCGCGGACCTGCGCCTCACGCGCGCGCGCGGACTGCTCATCGACGAGGCGCTGCTCACCGGCGAGTCGCTCGCCGCGGAGAAGGCCGAGGACGCCGTGGCCGAAAGCGCCGCGCTCGGCGACCGCAGCGGCATGGCGTATTCGGGCACGCTGGTGGCCGCGGGGCAGGGCACTGGCGTGGTGGTGGCCACTGGCCTCGCCACCGAAATCGGCCGCATCAGCGCGCTGCTGCAGAGCGTGGAGCAGCTCACCACGCCGCTGCTGCGGCAGATCAACCGCTTCGCGGTGCGCTTCACCTGGTTCACGCTCGCGGCTGCGGTGCTCGTATTCGCGTTCGCGGTGGGCGTGCGCGGCTTCGGCTGGGCGGAGGCGCTGATGGCGGTAGTGGCGCTCGCCGTCAGCGCCATCCCCGAGGGCCTGCCCGCGGTGATCACCATCACGCTCGCCATCGGCGTGCAGCGCATGGCGGCGAGGAAGGCCGTGATCCGGCGCCTGCCCGCGGTGGAGACGCTGGGCGCGACCTCGGTGATCTGCTCGGACAAGACCGGCACGCTCACGCGCAACGAGATGACCGCGCGCCGCGTCGTCGCCGGCGGGCACGAGGTGGCGGTGAGCGGCGCCGGCTACGTGCCCGAGGGTGAGCTCGAGGCCGTGGGCCATGACGACGACGCGGCGGCGGTCGCCGCCGCGGTGCCGCTGATGCGCTGTGGGCTACTCTGCAACGACGCGCACCTGCGCCGCCAGGAGGCGGGCTGGGCGGTGGAAGGCGATCCGATGGAGGGCGCGCTGGTGGCGCTCGCCATGAAGGCGGGACTCAATGCCGAGCACGCGCGCGCCGAGTGGCCGCGCCTGGACGAGATCCCGTTCGATGCCGCGCACCGCTACATGGCCACGCTGCACCACGGACCCGCGGGCGAGACGGTGGCGTTCGTGAAAGGCGCACCGGAAGCCGTACTCAGGATGGCGGGTGCGCCCGAGCACGAGCTCTGGGCGAAGCGCATCGCCGCCGCGGCATCCGCCGGCGAGCGCGTGCTCGGCTTCGCCTGCAAGGCACTGGCGCGCGATCGG
>JAOUGZ010000204.1 GCA_029865405.1 Betaproteobacteria bacterium | reverse complement strand
AACCCGCGCGCCGAGCCGATCCCCGCCGGCATGATCCACGACTACCGCATGCAGGAAGGCGCCTTCGTGCCCGGGTTCCTGAATCCGCGGCGCACGAAGCTCGACGAGCCCCTGGACAGCTTCTTCTTCACGCAGGACTATTCGATGCTCGTCGGCAGCGGGCAGCGGGGCGCGCGCGCCCAGGTGGTGCACCTCGACGTGCGCCGCGCCATCGCGCAGATCGAGCTCAGCGGGCTGCCGCACCTGGGCTCGGGCATCAGCTGGGATTGGCGCGGACGCCGCGTGATGGCGACGCCCAACCTGCGCGCCGGCGTGGTGAGCGTGATCGACGTGGCGAGCTGGAAGCTGGTGAAGGAGGTGCCGACGCTCGGGCCGGGGTTCTTCATGCGCAGCCACGAGGCCTCGCCCTACGCCTGGGTCGACTCGATGATGAGCCCGCAGGGCCGCGACACCCTGCAGGTGATCGACAAGGAGTCGCTCGAGGTGGTGGCGCGGCTCACGCCCGAGCCGGGCAAGACGCTGGCGCATGTCGAGTTCGACCGCCACGGCCGCTACGTGCTCGCCAGCCTCTGGGAGCAGGCGGGCGCGCTGATCGTCTTCGACGCGAAGACGCTGAAGGAAGTGAAGCGCATCCCGATGAACAAGCCGGTAGGCAAGTACAACGTGCACAACAAGATCACCCGCGCCGAGGGCACGAGCCACTGACATGAAGCACCCGCCGATCAAGGTGCAGGCCTTTCTCGCCAACCTGCCGATGTTCAGCGAGATGCAGCGCGCGGAGCTCGACCGCATCGCCGCCAGCACGCTGGCCGTGCACGCCGAGAAGGGCGAGGCGATCTGCCATTGCGGCGATCCCTGCACCGGCTTTCACGTCGTGGTCTACGGCCAGGTCAAGCTCGGCTTCAGCTCGCCGCAGGGCGTGGAGAAGGTGGTCGAGATCGTGCGCCCCGGCCAGAGCTTCGGCGAGGCGCTGATGTTCCTCGATGCGCCGTACATCGTGTTCGCGCAGGCGCTCGCCGACTCGATGCTGCTGCACGTCGCCAAGCACGCCGTGCTCGACGAGCTCGCGCGCGACCCGGGCTTCGCGCGGCGCATGCTCTCGGGGCTCGCGCGGCGGCTGCACGGGCTGGTGCGCGACGTCGAGGCCTACACCCTGCGCTCCAGCCACGAGCGCGTCATCGGCTACCTGCTCGCCGAAGCGCCCGAGGGCGCCAACGGCGGCGCCGCCGAGGTGCATCTCTCGGCCGGCAAGAGCGTCATCGCCTCGCGCCTCAACATGACCCCGGAGCACTTCTCGCGCATCCTGCACGAGCTCGGCAACGACGGCATGATCGAGATCCAGGGCCGCACGGTGCGCATCCCGGACCTGGCAAGGCTGCGCGGCGGCGCCTAGCACGGCGGCGCAGGATCGTTGACGCACGTCAACCCGCTCCCCGGCGGGCAATCCCGGCGCCCCTAGAATCGTCCGTGTGGAACTGGTCTGTCCCGCCGGCGCGCTGCCGGCCTTGAAAGCGGCCGTCGACAACGGCGCCGACTGGGTCTACCTCGGCCTGCGCGACGACACCAACGCGCGCAATTTCCCGGGCCTGAATTTCGACGACGCCGCGCTCGCCGCGGGACTTGCCTACGCGCACGCGCGCGGCCGCAAGGTGCTGATGGCGGTCAACACCTATCCGCAGGCCGGCAGCTGGACGCGCTGGACCGCGGCCGTGGATCGCGCGGCGCGGCTCGGCGTGGACGCCATCATCGTCGCCGACGCCGGCCTGATGCGCTACGCGCACCGCGTCCACCCGCAGCTGGCGCTGCACCTGTCGGTGCAGGCCTCGGCGACCAGTTACGAAGCGATCAATTTCTTTCACGAGCAGTTCGGCGTCAAGCGCGCAGTGCTGCCGCGCGTGCTGTCGCTCGCCCAGGTCGCGCACGTCGCGCGCCATACGCCGGTCGAGATCGAGGTCTTCGGCTTCGGCAGCTTGTGCGTGATGGTCGAGGGGCGCTGCACGCTCTCGGCCTACGCCTGCGGCGAAGCGCCCAATACCACGGGCGCCTGCTCGCCCGCGCACGCGGTGCGCTGGCGCGAGACCGGCGCCGGGCTCGAGTCGCGGCTGAACGGCATCCTCATCGACCGCTACGCGCCGGGCGAGCGGGCGGCGTATCCCACGGTATGCAAGGGCCGCTACGCCGCCGACGGCGAGACCTACTATGCCTTCGAGGAACCGGCGAGCCTCAACACGCTCGATATGGTGCCGCAGTTCGGCGACGCCGGCGTGCGCGCGGTGAAGATCGAGGGCCGCCAGCGCAGTCCGGCCTACGTGGCGCAGGTGACGCGGGTCTGGCGCGAGGCGATCGACGCCTGGAAAGCGGGCCGCTTCGCGCCGCGCCCGGCCTGGGCCGCGGCGCTCCAGCGCCACGCCGAAGGCAGCCACACCACGCTCGGCGCGTTCTCGCGCCCCTGGAAATGAAGCTCGCACTCGGCCCGCTCCTCTACTACTGGCCGCGCGATGCGGTGCTCGCCTTCTACGAGAAGATGGCTGCCGCGCCCGTGGACACCGTGTACCTGGGCGAGGTGGTGTGCTCGCGGCGCCACGAGCTCGCGTTCGAGGACTGGCTCGCGATCGGCGCGCAGCTCGCCGCGGCCGGCAAGGAGGTGGTGCTTTCGGCGCAGGCGCTCACCGAGTCCGAGGGCGATCTGAAGCTCGTGCGCCGCGCCGTGGCCAATGGCCGCTTTCGCGTGGAGGCGAACGACTGGGGAGCGGTGCGCCTGCTCGCCGGCGCCACCGGCTGGGTCGCCGGCCCGCATCTCAACGTCTACAACCCGCAAACGCTCGACCTGGTGGCGCAGCTCGGCGCGACGCGCTGGGTCGCGCCCACGGAGGCGACGCGCGAGATGGTGGCCGGCGTGCTCGCCGCGCGTCCCGCCGACCTGGAGGCCGAGGTGTTCGGCTACGGCCGCATGCCACTCGCCTTCTCCGCACGCTGCTTCACGGCGCGGCGCCTGAACCGCCAGAAGGAGGACTGCGGCTACGCCTGCCTCGATTTCCCGGACGGCATGGCCCTCGCGACGCGCGAGGGCACGCCGTTCCTCGCCGTGAACGGCATTCAGACGCTGTCGGCCGGCGTGTATTGCCTCGCGGACGAGTTGGCGGCGCTCGCCCAGGCCGGCGTCGGCATCGTGCGGGTGAGCCCGCAATCGCGCGATACCGCGCAAGCACTGCGCACCCTGCGCAGCGCCTGCGACGGGCTTCTCAGCGGCTACGACGCGCGCAAGGCGCTTGCCGCTTGCGCCCCGGGCAAGCTGTGGAACGGCTTCTGGCACGGCCGCGCCGGCATGGAGGCCGCGTGATCCCGCTGCCGCCCGCTTTGAAAGCAAGATTCGCGCCGCTGCGCGGCCGGGTGCTGCGGCTCGAGATCCGCGGCCTGCCGTTCGCGCCGCAGCTCACGCTCGACGCCATCGGCCTGCGCCCGGCGTTCGGCAGGCCCGACGTGACAGTGCGCGCGAGCCTCGGCGATTACTTCGCACTGGCGCTGCGGCGCGAAGATCCGGACACGCTCTTCTTCACTCGCCGCCTGGTGATCGAAGGCGACACCGGGCTCGGGCTCGAGATCAAGAACGCGCTCGACGCGCTCGGCTGACCGGAAACAAAAAGGGCGGGAGCACCGCTCCCGCCCTTCGATGCGTCCGGGCCGTTCAGCCCATCTTCATGATCCAGTCCACCAGCTTCTTCACGTCAGCGTCCGGCACCGCCGCGTTCGGCGGCATGGGCACCGGACCCCAGACCCCGCTGCCGCCCTTCTTCACCTTGTCGGCGAGCTTGGCCACGGCGTCGGCCTCGCCCTTGTACTTCTTGGCGATGTCCTTGTAGGACGGGCCGACCAGCTTCTTGTCGGTCTGGTGGCAAGCGAGGCAGTTGTACTTCTTCGCCATCGCCTCGTCGGCCTGCGCCGGCGCGGCCAGCACGACGGCCGCAGCGGCAGCTGCAAAGATCAGGGTCTTCATGTTTCGGAGGTCCTTTCTAGTAGATGTCGTGCTGCGTATTGTAAACGTTGAAATGTCCTGTCGGGGTGATCAGCTTCGGATCCTTGATCACGGCCTTGAGCTTGCGGGTCTTGTCGTCGACCACCACCAGCGCGGATTCCTGGTTCTTCGCGCTCCACACCGCGAACCAGACTTCGTTGCCCGCCTTGTTGTACTCGGGCTGCACGATGCGCTTGGCGCCCTCGCCGAGCTTGGCCCACTCGCCGATCGGCAGCACCACCGCCGGCTTGTCGAGGTTGTCGATGTCGAACACCGCGATCGACTGCGCGATCTTTGCATCCGGATTGAGCGGCGTGTCGACCCACAGGTTCTTCGATTTCGGGTGGGTCTTGATGAACAGGTTGCCGCCGCCCTGGCCGTCGAGGTACTGCACCACCTTCCAGGCGTGCTGCTTGTGCTTCACCGGGTCGGTGCCGATCAGCGCGACCTTCTCGCTGCCGAGGTGGCCCGTGGCCCAGACCGGTCCGAACTTCGGATGCACGAAGTTGGCGCCGCGCCCGGGATGCGGGATCTTGTCGACATCGATCAGCTTGACCAGCTTGCCGACCTTGGCGTCGACCACCGCGATCTTGTTCGACTGGTTCGCCGCCACCAGGAAGTAGCGCTTGGTCGAGTCCCAGCCGCCGTCGTGCAGGAAGCGCGCAGCGCCGATCTCGGTCACCGCGAGGTTGTTGATGTCCGCGTAGTTGACCATCAGGATTTTGCCGGTCTCCTTGACGTTGACGACGAACTCGGGCTTGAAGTGCGAGGCGACGATCGCCGCCACGCGCGGCTCGGGGTGGAAGTCCTGCGTGTCTACCGTCATGCCACGGGTCGCCACGATCTTGAGCGGCTCGAGCGTGTCGCCCTTCATGATGGTGTACTGCGGCGGCCAGTACGAGCCGGCGATCGCGTACTTGTCCTCGTAGCCCTTGTACTTCGAGGTGTCGACCGAGCGCGCTTCCAGGCCGATGCGCACCTCGGCGACGTTGTCGGGCTTCGCCATCCACAGGTCGATCAGGTTGATCTTGGCGTCGCGCCCGATCACGTAGAGGTACCGCCCCGAGGCCGACAGGCGCGAGATGTGCACCGCGTAGCCGGTCTTGACGATGTTGATGATCTTTTTGGTGTCGCCGTCGATCAGCGCCACCTCGCCGGTGTCGCGCAGCGTGGTCGAGAAGATGTTGTCGATGTTGTACTTGTTCATCTTCTTCTTCGGACGCTGCTCGGGCGGCACGAGGACCTTCCAGGTCTTTTTCATGTCGGCCATGCCGTACTCGGGCGGGGTCGGCGGCGTCTGCTGCACGTAGCGCGCCATCAGGTCGACCTCGTCGTCGGTCATGTCGCCCGAGGTGCCCCAGTTCGGCATGCCCGCGGGCGAGCCGTACTTGATGAAGACCTTGAGATACTCGGTGCCCTTGGGCAGGGTGATGTCGGGCGTGAGCGGCTTGCCGGTGGCGCCCTTGCGCAGCACGCCATGGCAGCCGGCGCAGCGCTCGAAGTACAACACGCGCGCGCGGTCGAACTCCGCCTTGCTCATCGGCGGCGCCTTCGGGTTCACGTCCTGGTGCATGTCTTCCGTTGCCAGCGGCGAGCCGCCCGCCTGGTAGCGGATCTCGGATTCGGTGGTCGGATGCTTGGTCGCCTGCGCGAAGGCCGCGCTTGCCGCGATGGGCAGCACGAGCCACGCAGCGGCACGGGCCAGGCGCAT
>JAOUGZ010000203.1 GCA_029865405.1 Betaproteobacteria bacterium | reverse complement strand
CGAACATGTGCAGCAGCACCGCCATCACGGCCGAGAGGTACAGGAGCTGCTGGCCGATGGTGAGCCAGGAGTCGATGCGCCCGACGGTGACGATGTCGAACAGGAACCCGCCGGCGAAGAACGCCGCGGCGACCTCGCGCTCGTTCTCGGCGAAGCGCTGCCTGAGCCGCTCGAGCGCCGTCGCCGGTGCCGCCGATCCCTCAGGCTGCGTCATCGGAACGGCGATTGTACCGATTGCCCGGGCGCGGCCCCCGCCAGCTTGTAGACTGCCGTGATGCAAGCCCACTCCGCGCTCGCCGTGCTGCTGCTCTCGCTCGGGCTCCTCGCCGCGCCCGCGTCGCCCCACGCCCAGCCGGGAAAGCGCGTGGTGCACGTAGTGCCCATCGAAGGGACCATCGACCTGGGCCTGGCGCCCTTCGTGCGGCGGGCCATCGACGAAGCCGCGCAGGCCGGCGCGGCCGCGCTGGTGCTCGAGGTCAACACGTTCGGCGGGCGCGTGGACGCCGCGGTGCAGATCCGCGATGCGCTGCTCAACAGCCCGGTCAAGACCATCGCCTTCGTCAACAAGCGCGCCATCTCCGCCGGCGCACTGATCAGCCTCGCGGCCGAGCACCTCGTCATGTCGGGCGGCAGCACCATCGGCGCGGCGACCCCGGTGCTGGCGGGCCAGCCGGGCGCCGCCGCCCAGCCGGTGCAGGAAAAGACCGTGTCCTACGTGCGCAAGGAGTTCCGCGCCACCGCCGAGGCGCGCAAGCGCCCGCCGCTGCTCGCCGAGGCGATGGTGGACGCCGATGTCGAGATCCGCGGCGTGATCGCCAAAGGCAAGCTCCTCACGTTGACCACCGACGAGGCGCTCAAGCACAAGCTCGCCGATTTCCGCGCCGACACCCTGGACGGCGCGCTCGAGAAGCTGGGGCTCGGCGGCGCCGAGCTGCGGCGCAGCTCGCCCAACTGGGCGGAGAACGTGGTGCGTTTCCTCACCCATCCGGTGGTGAGCTCGCTGCTCATCAGCATCGGCATGATCGGCATCCTCATCGAGCTGCGCACGCCCGGCTTCGGCATTCCCGGCGCGCTGGGCGTCGCGAGCCTCGCGCTGTTCTTCTGGGGCCATTGGCTGGTGCAGCTCGCCGGCTGGGAAGAGCTGCTGCTCGCGCTCGGCGGCGTGGTGCTGCTCGCGCTGGAGCTGCTGGTGATTCCGGGGTTCGGCGTCGCCGGGATACTCGGCATTCTCGCGCTGCTCGCGGCGCTGGTGCTCAGCGTGCTCGGCGCGGGCGACACGCTGCAAACCATGATGCTGGCGGCCAGCCGCGTCGTGTTCGCCCTGCTCGCCGCGCTGGTCGCGAGCCTGGTGCTGCTGCGCTACCTGCCGCGCCTGCCCTTCGGGCGGCGGTTCATCCTGCAGACCGGCCTTTCTTCGGCGCAGGGCTATGCCTCCGCGCCGGAGAGCGACCGGCAGTGGCTGGGCCGCAAAGGCCGCGCGTCCTCCCCGCTGCACCCCGCCGGCATCGCCCATATCGATGGCCAGCGCGTGGACGTGGTGTCGGACGGAGAACTCGTCGAGGCCGGCGAGCCCATAGAAGTGATCCGCGTCGACGGCAATCGCATCGTCGTCAGACGCATCGACAATCCCGATGAAAAGGAGTGACCCATGACAGGACTGGAGACGAGTCTTACCGGAGGTTTCGGATTGCTCATTTTGGTGGTGGCCGTTCTGGCGCTGGTGCTGTACCTGGTCCCCGTTCCGCTGTGGATCGCGGCCTGGGCCTCGGGCGCCTACGTGGGCCTGTTCACCCTGATCGCCATGCGCCTGCGGCGCGTGCCTCCCAGCACCATGATCACGGCGCGCATCAGCTCGGTGAAGGCCGGCATCGACGTCTCGCTCAACGACCTCGAGGCCCACTTTCTCGCCGGCGGCAATGTCGTGCGCGTGGTCAACGCCATGATCTCGGCGGACAAGGCCAACATTCCCCTGCCGTTCAAGCGCGCCGCGGCCATCGACCTTGCGGGACGCAACGTACTTGAGGCGGTGCAGATGTCGGTGCTGCCCAAGGTGATCGAGACGCCGCGCATCGCGGCGGTCGCCAAGGACGGCATCCAGCTGATCGTGGTCTCCCGCGTCACGGTGCGCACCAACATCGACCGCCTGGTGGGCGGCGCGGGCGAAGAGACGATCATCGCGCGCGTCGGCGAGGGCATGGTGAGCACCATCGGCTCGGCCACCAATCACAAGAGCGTGCTGGAGAACCCCGACCACATCTCCAAGCACATCCTGTCCAAGGGTCTGGACGCCGGCACCGCCTACGAGATCCTGTCCATCGACATCGCCGATGTCGACGTCGGCGCCAACATCGGCGCGAAGCTGCAGATCGACCAGGCCGACGCCGACAAGCAGATCGCCCAGGCGAAGGCCGAGGAGCGCCGCGCCATGGCGGTGGCGCTGGAGCAGGAGATGCGCGCGCGCGTCGTGGAAGCCGAGGCCGAGGTGCCGCGCGCCATGGCGGAAGCCTTCCGCCAGGGCAATCTGGGCATCATGGACTACTACCGCATGAAGAACCTGCAGGCCGACACGGACATGCGCGGCGTGATCGCGAGCACCGGCGATGATCCCGCCGGCGCGCCGAAGAAGTAGCGGCGGCCGCCATGCCGAAATCCGGTTCCGAGCTGCTGTTCCTCGGGCTGATCATCGCCGGCTTCCTGCTGTTCAACTACGTGGCGCAGAAGCTCGCGAAGAAAGCGCGCGAGCACCAGGAGGCGGAAAAGGCCGCGCGTGGGCAGCAAGAGTCAGAAACGGCGGATGCATGGGCGCCGCCGCCCGAGGACGCGCCGCTGGAGGATATCTGGGGGCGCACGCCCGCGCCGCCCCCGGCCGCGCCCGCACCCGTCGCACGCGTCGAGGCGGAGGCGCCCGTCGCGCCGCCGCGGCCCTCGCCCCGGCGCTCGGGGACGCGACTGTTTCGGACGAGAAAGGACCTGCGGCACGCCGTCGTCCTCATGACGGTGCTCGGGCCCTGCCGCGCGCTCGAGCCGCACGAGCAGCGCTGACCGCGGCCGCGACAGGGCCTTGCTTAGCGCAGCAGCCGTTTCGCCAGCGCGCCGACCACCCAGGCGCGCACCAGCCAGGCGCGCAGCCGGGGCGAGGCGCCGGCGAGCGCCACCGCCGCGGCGAGCCCGAGCGCGAGCGGCTCGGCGAGCGCGCGCCGCACGCCGGTAACGCCGGCGACGAGCTCGGCGCGCTGCAGCCCCGAGCGCTCGACGAGCGCCGCGCGCCGCCGCGCGAGCGTTGCCAGCACGGACCTCATTCGCGCGGCTCGAGCGCTTTTTCGTCGCGCGCGAGCTCGCCGAGGCTCGCCGCGAACGGGCGCACGCGCGCCTCGCGCCGCACGCGCCAGGCGATGAGCGCGGCCGCGGCGAGGAACGCGGCCGCGAGTCCCGCCGCCACCGCCACGCGGTGCTCGGGGGCAACCGCCATCACCAGCGCCACCGCGCCGAAGCCCAGCGCGAGCGCCGCCAGCAGGATCGCCGCCACCGCGCCCACCATGAGGAGCACGAGCCGCGCGAGCAGCTCCTGCGCCTCGACGCTGACGAGCTCCAGGCGCGTGCGCGCCAGCCCCAGAAGGGTAGCCACGAGCCCCTGCACCGACTGCAGCAGGCCCACGGCTATTTCCGCCCGAGGAGCAGGCCGAGCACCAGACCGACGCCCGCGGCAATGCCGACGGCGGCCCAGGGATTGCGCCGCACCTGTTCTTCGATCTCGCGCGCCGCTTCGCGCGCGCTGTCGCCGGCGGCCGCGCCCGCCTCGTGCAGGCGCTCGCCCGACTCCGCGGCGGCCGCCTGCAGCAGGCTCTCGGCATCGCGCACTACCGCGCGCAGGTCGGCCATCAGCTTTTCGTTCGTTGCAGGATCCATGAAATGCCCTCCGCTGTGACCGCCGATTGTATAGTCGGCCGATGGCCGCCCTGTCCGGAAGACACTACCTCACCCCGCTGTTCGAGCCGGCCTCGGTGGCGGTGATCGGCGCCACCGAGCGCGCGGGCGCGGTCGGCGCCGTGCTGATCCGCAACCTGCTCGAGTCGAAGTACCGCGGCGAGCTGTTCGCGGTCAACCCGAAGCACCGCTCGGTGCAGGGGGTGCCTTGCTTCAACGCCATCGGCAAGGTGCCGGCGCGCGTCGACCTGGCGGTGATCGCGACGCCCGCGCCCACCGTGCCGGAGATCATCGAGCAGTGCGGCAAGGCGGGGGTGCGCGCCGCCGTGGTGATCAGCGCCGGATTCTCTGAAACCGGGCCCGCCGGCGCGAAGCTGGAACGCGCCCTGCTGGAGAACGCGCGGCGCCACGGGCTGCGCCTGCTCGGCCCCAACTGCCTCGGGCTGATGCGCCCCGCGCTCGGCCTGAACGCCACCTTCGCGCACGGCGCGGCGCGGCCCGGCGCGCTCGGCCTGGTGGCGCAGTCGGGCGCGGTCTGCACCGCGATGCTCGACTGGGCGCGGCCGCACGGCGTCGGCTTTTCCAGCGTGGTATCGCTCGGCGGCTCGACCGACATCGATTTCGGCGAAATCATCGACTACCTCGTGCACGACGAGGCGACCGAGCACATCCTGCTCTACATCGAGGGCGTGAGGAGCGCGCGGCGCTTCGTCTCGGCGCTGCGCGCCGCGGCGCGCCTCAAGCCGGTCATCGTGCAGAAGGTCGGCCGCCATCCCGCGGGCTCGCGCGCCGCGGTGTCGCACACCGGCGCCATCGTCGGCCTGGACGACGTGTTCGATGCGGTGGTGAAGCGCGCCGGCGTGGTGCGCGTGAAGACCATCGGCCAGATGGTGGCGGCGGCGCAGGCGCTCGCCGCGCACGTGCGCCCGCGCGGCGACCGCCTCGCCGTGGTCACCAACGGCGGCGGGCCCGGCGTGATGGCCGCCGACCGCGCCGCCGACCTCGGCATCCCGCTCGCCGAGCTGAGCCCCGCCACCTTCGCGGCGCTCGAGCCCGCCCTGCCGGCGAACTGGTCACGCGGCAATCCGCTCGACCTGATCGGCGACGCCGACGCCGCGCGCTATCGCGCCGCGGTCGGCGCCTGCCTCGCCGACGAGGGTGTCGACGGCGTGCTCGCCATCCTCACGCCGCAGGCGATGACCGCGCCGGACGACGCCGCCGCGGCGGTGATCGCGGCGGCGCGCAGTTCCTCGAAGCCGGTGCTCGCCTGCTGGATGGGCGAAGAGCAGACGGCCGGCGCGCGGCGCCGCCTGGCCGAGGCGCACATCCCGGTGTTCCGCACGCCCGACCCGGCGGTGGAGATGTTCGGCCACGTCTCGTCGTTCTACCGCAACCAGCAGGCGCTGCTGCAGACCCCGGGGCCGGTGGCGGCGAGCGACGCGCCCGACCTCGCCAGCGCGCGCGCCCTCGTCGATGCGGCGCTCGCCGCGGGCCGCAGCGTGCTCTCGGAGATGGAATCCAAGGCGCTGCTCGCGGCCTTCGCCATCCCGATCGCGAGGACCGTGGTGACGCGCAGCGCGCAGGAGGCGATGGTGGTGGCGGGCGAGATCGGCTTCCCGGTGGCGATGAAGATCGACGCCGTCGGCATCACGCACAAGAGCGAAGTGGGCGGCGTGCGCCTCAACGTCGGCAACGCGCCCGCGGTGCAGGCGGCGTGGCAGGAGATCGCCGACGCGGCCGCGCGCCTTCGTCCCGACGCCCGCATCAACGGCGTCACCGTCGAGCCGATGGTGCGCCGCGCGCACG
>JAOUGZ010000202.1 GCA_029865405.1 Betaproteobacteria bacterium | reverse complement strand
GGCCTGGGCGATGAGCTTGCAGTACTGGCTGATGCGCGCCACGCGGTTGCCGGCGGCGGCGCTCTCGTGGAACTCCATGGCGCGGGCCAGGCGCCGGATGAGCTGCGAGCGCGCATCCTCGAGCTGCGCCGTGCGCTCGTCCACCCGGCGCTGCAGCTCGGCCTGGCGGTTGGCGAGCGCGATGTGGATGCGCACGCGCGCGAGGAGCAGCTTGGCGTTGATCGGCTTGGTCAGGTAGTCCACCGCGCCCACGTCCAGGCCTTCGAGCTGCTCGGACGGCTCGGTCTTGCCGGTGAGGAAAATCACCGGGATGCGCGCCGTGGCCGGATCTTCCTTCAGCAGCTGGCAGATCTCGTAGCCCGAGGCGCCCGGCATTTCCACGTCGAGCAGGATGAGGTCGGGCTGCGGCGCCTCGGCGGCGAGGGTCAGGGCGTCGCCGCCGTCGCCGGCGAGCTTCACCCGGTACTCGGAGGCAAGCGCCTTGCCGATGAGGGCGAGGAGGTCTTCCGCATCGTCTACGGCAAGGATGACGGGCCGGGTGTCGGGCGTGCTCACATTTCCAAGTCTACCCGCTGGCTCGCGGCACCGCTTGACGCGAAACGCGTTCATGTATAATGCGCGCCGCTGGTTTCCTCAAGCAGTTCCGCAGGCTCTTGCTTCTCCCGCGTCATCTACTTGGTGTTCCGGCAATGGGCGAGAGCCCGTGACCCGCTAATTTATATTTGAAAGGCAATTCGACATGGCAACTGGAACAGTCAAGTGGTTCAACGACGCGAAGGGCTTCGGCTTCATCACCCCGGACGGCGGCGGCAAGGACCTGTTCGCGCATTTCTCGGCGATCCAGGGCTCGGGCTTCAAGAGCCTGAAGGACGGCCAGAAGGTCTCCTTTGACGTCACCACCGGGCCGAAAGGCGACCAGGCGACGAACATCAAGCCGATGTAACTGTCGGTTTCAGGCAGCAAACGAAAAGGCCCGCGCGAGCGGGCCTTTTTTATTCGTACAGCCCCTTCCTCCGCGCCTTGTGCGCGGCGAGCGCCGCCAGGGCTTCCAGCGCCGGCGCCGGCACGCCGGCGGCGCGCGCGAACCACAGCGGCGCCATCAGGATGGCGTCGATCTCCATCGGCCGGCCGCGTTCGTAGTCCTGCAGCATCGAGGTCCTGTGCGCCGGGCCGCCGGACTGGTGCGGCGGCGGCAGCGGCGCGCCCTCCGGATCGACGCCGTGCGCCGCGGCGATCGCCGTGCCCTCCTCGTGCACGCGCTGGCGCAGCGCGGCGAGCGCCGGGTCGGCCATCACGTCCTTCACGGTTTCGCCGGTCACCACGCCGAGCGCCGAGCTGCCGAGGTTGATGAGGAGCTTGGCCCAGATCGAGCGGCGGATGTCGGCCTCCACCGGCGCCTGGATCTCGGCCTGCTCGAGCGCCGCGCTCAGCGCCACCAGCCGCTGCGATCGGGCGCCGCCGGGCTCACCGAGCACGAGGACGTTGCGCTGCGGCGCATTGCTGCGCACCACGCCGGGCTCGATCACTTCATTGGCCGAGTAGACCACGCCGCCGATCACCTGCTGTGGGGCCACGGCGCGCGCCAGCGTGCCCTCGGGGTCGAGGCGCGCGAGATCGGGCGGCGGCGGCGGGCGGCCGGCGAGGCCCTGCGCGTACCACCAGGGAATGCCGTTCTGGGCGAAGACCACCCCCGTGTCGGGCGCGAGGAGCGGGCCGACGCCATCGGCCAGCGCGCCCAGGCCGGTGGCCTTCAGCGTCACGAGCACGCAATCGACGCGGCCGATCTCTTCAGGCCGCGCGGCAGCCCGCACCCGGGCCGTGATGCGCCGCTCGCCTTTCACCAGCGTCAGCCCGTTCCGGCGCATCGCCTCGAGGTGCGCGCCGCGCGCGATCACCGACACGTCGTGCCCCGCAGCCGCCAGTTGCGCGGCAAAATGGCCGCCTACGGCCCCGGCGCCGAACACGCAGATCCTCATCCCGCCACTTCGCTGGAGTCACGCCATGCGCACATTCGCCAAGATCGTCCTGTTCACCGATGGCGACGGCCGCGCGCGCTTTCGTGAGGACGAGGTGCTCCTCACCGAAGGTACGCCGCAGACGCTGCTGTCCCCAGTGTACCCGTGCACCGGCTACCAGCTGCGGCGCAGCCCGCCCGGATTCCGCAGCGACTGGCACTGCACGCCCGCGCCGCAGTGGGTGTTCATCCTGCAGGGCGAGATGGAGATCGCGCTGCGCGACGGCAGCACCCGCATGTTCCGGCCCGGCGAGCATTTCTATTCCGCCGACACGCTGCCGGCGGGCGCGGCCGCGTTCGACCCCGAGCTGCACGGACACCGGAGCGCGCAGCGCGGGAAAGACCCGCTCGTCACGCTGTTCCTGAAAGCCTGATGCGGATCGGGGCGACATTCTTTTTCACTCCGGGCAGCGCAAGGCGCGCCCGCGAACGCCTATAGTGATCCGCATGCCGGGGCGCGATCGCCGGGGTCGGACAATTGGCTAAATCCAGTCGCATTTATCGCCTGTCGACTTCCGGGCGACGCGCGTGGGAGAAGGAGGACCCGGCGGTCCCTGCCGCGTATCGACGCATCCTGGGCATGCTGGAATCGGACACGCACACCGATGTCGTGCGTGGCTATCTGCGCCGCTATCCGGACCAGTTGATCCTCGAGTGGCTGGCGGAGCTCGAGGAGCTCGGCCTGGTCGAGTCGCACCCCGACAAGGCCACGCACGACCTGAATTTCACCGGCAACTTCAAGCTGCCGCAGCTGATCGCCGAGGACCACGAGCGCCTCGCGCAGGAATCGAAGGCCGCGGGCGGCGTGCTCGCGCGCAAGGGCGTGTACCTGGCGAGCGAGCGCCTGCAGCACCGGCAGCCCTCGCCGAAAGCGCCGGCCGAGACCATCGTGCTGATCGTGGAAGACGATCCCGACCAGCTCGCGCTCGCGCAATTGCGCGTGCGCATGGCCGGTTTCGCCGCGCGCACCGCCGACTCGGCCGCGGCACTGCAGGATGCGCTGGTCAGGCACGATCCGCCGGACGTGCTGCTGCTCGACATCATGCTGCCGGATGGCGACGGTTTCGACATCCTCGCCGGACTGCGCAGCCACCCGCAGCACGCCCTGATGCCGGTGGTGATGCTGACCGTCAGGGACGATCCCACCGACATCCAGCGCGGCCTGAGCCTGGGCGCCGACGGCTACGTCACCAAGCCCTACAGCAAGAAGCTGCTGGAGGATGTGCTCTGGCAGGTGCTGCGGCTGGACGCGAGCGCCGCGTAGCCGGGCGTCAGGCGCGCCAGCTGCTCGCCAGCCACGGCTGCTCCGCGCGCGGCAGCCCCGGGGGCCGGTAGTAGTGGTGCAGCTCGGTGAAGCCGGCGCCGATGGCGAAACCTTTCCAGGCCGCCCAGTCCCAGAAGGCGCCGTAGCGGCCGTGGCGCCAGCCCTCTTCGTTGCGCCCGCGCGGATTGGAGCAGAAGAGCACGCCGCGCGGCTTGAGCGCGCGCTTCAGTTCCCGCAGCACCCGCGGCAGCTCCTGCGTGGGCACGTGGAACAGCGAGGCGTTGGCGAAAATGCCGTCGAAGCCCGCCGGCGGCAGATCGAGCGCGAGGAAATCCTGCACCAGCACCTCGCAGCCGCTCGCTTCCCGCGCCATGGCGGCGAACGCGGGCTGCCCCTCGAGGCCGACCGCCACGTGTCCCAGTTTCTTGAACGCCCGCAGGTCCCGGCCCGGCCCGCATCCCAGATCGAGTATGCGAAACGGCGGCGCGGCTTCGATGTGGCGCAGCAGTTCGGCGATGTTCTGGCTGACGTCGTGGTCCTGGGTGCCGCGGCGAAAGTCCGCGGCGCGCTCGCCGTAGTGCGCCAGCGTAGCGGCGGAGATCTTCGCCAGGTCCCGTCGATCAAGGCGCATGCGGCGCCCATCTGGCGGATAATGCGCCAACCATCAGGAGCACTCGAATGCCCAAGGGAACGCAGCGCAGCAACCGCGAGAAGAAGAAACCGAAGCAGCCCGTGAAGCCCGTCGCCCCGGCCAAGCCGGGGCGCCTGCCCTCGAAATAAGCGCTTGAAATGAAACGCCCCGGCCGGTTTCCCGGGCGGGGCGCCTGATGCTTGTTAAGGCAGGGCCGGCTGCTCAGCTGGCAATGCTCCTTTGACCGCGAAATGACCCGGTTGCGGAGTCCAGCCTGCCGGTGCTGCCTTGGTCGTCTCTCACTGGATCACCTCCTTTCGTGGTTGCCAGCCTGCAGTGTAGCAGGACAGAATTCCGGCCATGAACATGTCCTCCGAGGAAGTGAAGCAGTTCTGGCGCGGTTACTGCGAGCGCCGGAAGGTGGCCCAGGAAGTCGTGCAGAAGGGCGAGGCCGAGATCGACAAGGATCCGGAGTTCTGGGCCGACCAGACGATGGACCAGCTGCTGGCGCTGGTGAAGCAGTAGCGCGCTAGCGCTTGAAGAGGTCGCCCAGGCCGCGGCGCAGCTGCTCGCGCGTGGGGGCCTTCGGCAGCTCGAGCTTGCCGTCCTTCAGCTTCATCAGCTCGTCGACCCGGCCCTTGCGCAGATCGTCCAGCGCGCGCTCCACCTGCCGCGCGCGCGCGGTGAATTCCTGCTCGTACCGGCCCGGCTTGAAGAAATCGGGAATGGCGTCCAGGAGCTGCGGCGGCACGCCCGCGAGCGACAGGTACGCCGCCTTGTTCGCGGGAATCTCCACGCTGCCCTGCGTCGACAGCATCACCGCGCGCCCGTCGTTCACCTTGTCGTAGCTCCCGGGCTTGCCGCGCGGGTCGCCTTCAAGGAGGTGCGTGGGCTCATGGTCGGTGCCGCGCACGCCGATGGTGACGAGCGGCGTGCGCACCGCGTAGCGGTCGCGGTTGTACTTGCCGATCCAGCCGGTGATCGCGCGCAGCGCGCCTTCGGCGAGGTCGATGAGGCTGCGGTCCTCGCTGCCGCCGTCGGCCACGTAGGCGGTGATCGTGATGCGCGTGCGCTCGCGCACGATGATCGAGGCGCCGTCGGCCATCCTGAGGTGCACTTCCGCCTGGCGCGCGGTGGCGATGGTGTCGCCCTCGTGCACGGCCTCGCCCACCGCCGGGCGCCGCGAGCGCTGGTCCTTGCCTTCGACGCGCGTGAAGCCTTCGGCGAGCTCGATCTTGCCGGCGACGCGCGCCTGAGCCTGGGCGAGGACTGGAAGGCAGAGCGCGGCAAGGAGCAGGCAACGGAGCATCGCCGCCGCATCATACTGCTTTCCCCTAGTCACATCAGGGACTTGGCTGCGTTACCATGCGCTCATGTCCGCCGTGCTCAACCCCGCGCCGCCGGTCGATCTTTCGGCAGCCGGCTTTCGCGGCACGTTCGTCGCGGAAATGCCCGCGGACCCGGAGGCGGCGAATTCCCCGCGCCAGGTGCCGAACGCGAGCTACACGCGCGTCGCGCCCACGCCCGTGGCGGCGCCGAAGCTCCTCGCCTGGTCGGCGGCGCTCGCCGCGGACCTCGGGCTGGCACGCCCCTCCGCAGCCGCTGTCGAGGCGCTCGCCGGCAACCGCGTGTTTCCGGGCATGGCGCCCTACGCCGCGCGCTACGGCGGCCACCAGTTCGGCGTCTGGGCGCGCCAGCTCGGCGACGGCCGCGCCATCACGCTGGGTGAACTCGCGGCGCGCGACGGCTCGAGGCAGGAACTGCAGCTGAAAGGCGCGGGCCTCACTCCGTATTCGCGCACTGCAGACGGGCGCGCGGTGCTGCGC
>JAOUGZ010000201.1 GCA_029865405.1 Betaproteobacteria bacterium | reverse complement strand
GTGCCCCTGAAGATCCTGCACCCCGGGTGGATGGTGGCGTTCATGGTGCTGACGGCGGCCACGTTCTGCCTGTTCGGCTTCATTCTCGGCGTCTGGGCGAACGGCTTCGAGCAGCTGCAGTTCGTGCCGATGCTCGTCATCACGCCGCTCACGTTCCTCGGCGGCGCGTTCTACTCCATCGACATGCTGCCCGGGGCCTGGCGCACCTTCAGCCTGTTCAACCCGGTGGTGTATCTCATCAGCGGCTTTCGCTGGTCCTTCTACGGCACCGCCGACGTGGCGGTAGGGGTGAGCCTCGGGGCGACGCTCGGCTTTCTCTGCGTCTGCCTCGCCGTGGTCTGGTGGATCTTCAGGACCGGGTACCGGCTGAAGAACTAGTCCCGCGGCGAGTAAGGATGGACGCCGCCACGCGACCCACGAATTCCCCCATGGACTCCGCACGCATCGCACAGGCCGAGCCAGGGCAACCACTCTCCGCCGCGCCGCGCCTGCCCGCGCGCGTGCTGCGCGCCATCGAAGCGCAGCGCGAGCGAAGCGAGATCCTCACCGGCTGGGTGCAGGCGGTGATCATCGCCATCCTGGCGACGCTGTACTTCGTCGCGCCGAGCACTTCCCCCGCCGACGTGATCTTCCGCCCGGCGCCCTGGGCGATCGGCATCTACGCCGCGTTCACCGCGCTGCGACTGCGGCTGGAATACACGGGCCGGCGTCCGCCCGGGCTGCGCGCCGTCTCCGTAATCGTCGACATGGCGCTGCTGACCGTCACGATCTGGGGCTTCCACATCGAGTACGGACAGCCGGCCGCGTTCTACCTGAAGGCGCCGACCTTCGCCTATTTCTTCATCTTCATCGCGCTGCGCACGCTTTCCTTCTCGCCCGCGACCGTGCTGCTCGCCGGCGCGTGCGCGGCGCTGGGCTGGCTTGCGCTGCTGCTCTACGCGCTCGGGGCGCCTGGCGGCATGGAGCTCGTCACGCGAAACTATGTCGAGTACATGACGGCGGCGAGGATCCTGATCGGCGGCGAAGTCGACAAGATCGTGTCGCTGCTGCTCGTGTCCGGGCTCCTCGCGCTTGCCGTGTTGCGCAGCCGCCAACTCCTCGAGCAGGCCGCGACCGTGCAGGCCGCGGCGGCGCAGATGGTGCGTTACTTCCCGCCCGAAGTAGCCGAGCAGCTCATCCAGGCCGACGAGCTGCTCAAACCCGGGTACGGCGAGGCGCGCGAGGCCGCCGCGATGTTCATCGACCTGCGCGGCTTTACGCGGCTCTCGGAGACGCTGACGCCGAAGGAGCTGATCGCGCTGGTGGGCGAGTTCCAGCATCTCGCGGTGCCCATCATCCAGCGCCACCACGGCGCCGTCATCACCTACCTCGGCGACGGCATCATGGTGACTTTCGGCGCGGTGCGCCCCACGCAGACGTATGCCGCCGACGCGCTGCGCTGCACCGAGGCCCTGATCGATCGCATCGGGCATTGGGTCGCCCAAAGCTGCGCGCGTGCCGATTGCACGCCCGAAGTGGGCATCGGCGTGGACGTCGGCACGGTGATCTGCGGCACCGTCGGCGATGAAGGCAAGCTCGAGTACGCGGTGCTTGGCGAGCCCGTGAACCATGCGGCCAAGTTGCAGGTGCACACCAAGGAGACGGGCGTGCGCGCGCTCACCACGCGCCTTTCGCTCGACAAAGCGCGTGCGCAGGGCTACGCCAGTGCGCGTTCGCGCGAGCTTCCGGGCGCCCAGCGAGTGGCCGGGCTCGATGCGCCGCTTGAATTGGTGGCGATCGCCTGACGAAAAAACAGCGCCGCGGCGAACCGCGGCGCTGTCGGGGAGGAGACTTCCCTGCTTACAGCTGGCTGGCTTTGGTGCCGAGCTCGGCGTTGAGGATGTAGTTGCCCGAGCGGCGCGCCTGCGCCACCTCGGCTACCACGTCCGCGCGCGACTTGCTCGCGCCCTGCAGGGTCTTCACCGTGTAGCCCAGCTCCGCGTTGATGGCCACTTCACCTGCGCGCTGCGCAGCGATCAATTCGGCGCGCACCTGCTCCACGCTCTTGTTGGAAACGCTCATATGCGGGTGGTAGCCCGCATCGATTTCGTTGTTGGCGAGGGCAGGCAGCGCGAACAGGCTGCCGATGGCGACTGCGAGGAGTTGACGTTTCATGGTGAGGTTCCTTTCAAGTGGGTTAAGTTGTTGCTGCGACAACGCCGCAGCAGTGACGCCACTTTAGAGGACCCCGCACCCCGCGAAAGTGCGTTTACGCACCGGATTTCACCTCATCGACCATCTTCTGCAGGCGCGCCACGTCGAGCACCACGAGCGCCCGGCCGTCTTTGCCGAGCACGCCGGCCTTGGCGAGCGCCGAGAGCTCGCGCGTGACCTGCTCGCGATAGGTGCTCACCTGGCTGGCGAGATCCGCGTGCTTGGGCGCGGGCTCGATGCGCGCGCGATTGCCCGAGATGCCCGCTTCGCGGGCGAGGCGCATCAATTCCGCATGCAGCCGCTGGTGCACGCCGAGGGTGCTCAGATCGATCACGCGCGCCGACAGGCGCCGCACCAGCTTGGCGAAATCGCGCAGCAGCCGCTCGGCGAGTGCGGGCTCGTCGCGCAGCAGGCGGCTCAGCGCGGCGGGGGGCAGCGACGCCAGCAGTCCGCTTTCCAGGCCCACGACGTCGGCCGAGCGCGTCAGGCCGTCGATGGCCGCCACTTCGCCGAAATGCTCGCCGGGCCCGAAATCGCGGAACGTCACCTGTCGGCCGGCCGCGGAGTAAGTGGTCACGCGCACCCGTCCGGAGACGATGAAGTACAGGTCGCGGTCCGACGCGGCGCGCGAAATGATGCTCTGCTCGACCGCGAAATTGCGCCAGGCACATTCGCGCGCCAGCGCCTCGAGGCGCTCGGACGACAGCCCCTGCAGCAGGCTGACGCTGCGCAGGCCGATGCTGCTGGGTTGGGCGGGCTTGGGCATTGGGCGTCGAAAGTGTAGTCGACGCCGGTAGGCAAGAAATGACAGCGGCACCGCGGGGGAGGGGCCGCGGGCCGCTGCCGGTGCTGCTGGGGGTACTCGGGTGCTGCTTACAGCTGGCGGGCTTTGGTGCCCAGCTCGGCGTTGAGGATGAAGTCGCCCGAGCGGCGCGCTTGCGCCACTTCGGCCACCACTTCCGCGCGCGACTTGCCGGCGAGGGTCATCGCCTCCAGCTCGAAACCCTGCTCGGCGTTGACGAACACGCGCTCGGCGCCTTGGCTGGCGATCTGCGCCGGCGGCGTGTAGCCCGAGTCGATTTCGTTGTTGGCGAGGGCGGGCAGCGCAAACACGGCGCCCAGGGCGACTGCGAGGATTTGACGTTTCATTTTCAGGTTCCTTTCAAGTGGATTAAGTTGGTGCTCCGACAGCGCCGAAGCAGTGACCCCACTTTAGAGAACCCCGCACTCCCGGAAAGTGCGTAAACGCACCCGAATCAGGCAGGCGCCGCCAGCGCGCGCTCGATGCGGGCGTGGAACTCCCGCCAGTCCGGCTCGCCGACATATTTCGCGACAATGCGTCCGCTCCGGTCGAGAAGGTACGTGGTCGGCGTGACGCTGACGTTGCCGAAGGCTCGCGCCACCGCGCCGTCCGTATCGAGCGCGACGCGAAACGGCAGCGCCTGGTGCCGCACGAACGCCGCCACGGCGTTCGGGTGGTCGTAGCTCATCGCCACCGCCACCATGTCGTAGCCGCGCGGCGCGTACTTCCGCCAGGTTGCGGCCATCTTCGGCATCTCGGCCACGCAAGTGACGCAGGAGGTGGCCCAGAAATTCACCAGCACCACGCGGCCGCGCAGGTCGGCGGCGGTGAAACTGTCGCCTGCCAGCGCGATGAACCGCGCCTGCGGCACCTCGGGGCGTTGCAGAATGCCGAACGTGGCGCCGGCGGCGATTGCCGCCACGGCCACGAGGGCGATAAGCTTGGTCTGTGTTTTCATGAGGAGAACAGAGTGCGCATTGTCCCGCTAATCGTCGGCCTTGTCATGGCGGTGCCCGCGTGGGCGCAGCTCGAGAGCATCAGCAACCGCGACGCGATCAACGCCTTGAAGAGCGCGCTGGACAGAGGGTCGCGCGCCGCGGTGGCGCAGCTGGGGCGCGAGAACGGCTTCCTCGGGGACGCGCGCGTGAAGATCCCGCTGCCCGAGTCGCTGCGCCGCGCCGAGAAGAACATGCGCCGCTTCGGCATGGCGAAGTACGCCGACGAGCTCATCGTCACGCTCAACCGCGCCGCGGAGGCCGCGGTCCCGGAAGCGCAGCTGCTGTTCGTCGATGCGGTGCGGCAGATGAGCGTGCAGGACGCGAAGGGCATTCTCACGGGCGGCGACACGGCGGGCACGGCGTACTTCCGCCGCGCGACGTCGGACGAGCTGGGCCGGCGGTTCCTGCCGATCGTGCGGCAGTCCACGGAACGCGTCGGCCTGGCGCAAAAGTACAACCAGTACGCGGCGAAGGGCGTGCGCGTCGGCCTGGTGGAGGCCGCGGACGCGGATCTCGACGACTACGTGACGCGCAAGGCCCTGGACGGGCTGTTCTTCATGGTGGCCGAGGAAGAGAAGAAGATCCGCAAGGACCCGGTGGGCACTGCCTCGAGTCTGATCAAGAAGGTCTTCGGCGCGCTGCTCTAGCCGCCGCGCATCAATTGCGGCACCCAGAGGATGATCTGGGGAAAGGCGAGGAACAGCCCCACCGTGATCACGTCGGCGATGAAGAACGGCATGATGCCGCGGAACACGGTGGTGAGCGGGATGTCGGGGCGCACGCCGTTCACGACGAAGCAGTTCAGCCCGATCGGCGGCGTGATCAGGCAGATCTCGGCCATCTTCACCACCACGATGCCGAACCAGATCGGGTCGTAGCCCAGCCCGATCACCGCGGGGTAGACCACGGGCAGGGTGAGCAGCAGCATGCCGATCGCATCCATGAACATGCCGAGGATCACGTAGAACAGCAGGATGCAGATCATGATCATGATCGGCGGCACGTCCAGCGACACCACCCACCTGGCGAAGGCTTCCGGCAGTCCGGCGTAGCCGAGAAAGCGCACGAAGATCAGCACGCCCCAGATGATCGAGAAGATCATCACCGTGAGCTTGGCCGACTCGAGCAGCGACTCGCGCAGCCCGCGCCAGCGCATGCCGTGCAGCAGCGCGAGCGCGAACACCACGAACGCGCCGAGCGCCCCGGCTTCGGTTGGCGTGGCCCAGCCGAAGTACATCGCCGAGAAGATGATCAGCACCACGGCGATGATCGGGAACGTGCCCGGCACCGACTTCCAGCGCTGCACCCACGTGTAGCCGCGGATCGGGCGGCCCAGCTTCGGATTGAGCGTGGCCATGACCACGATCAGGCCGCAATAGATCATCGCCGACACGATGCCCGGCAGGAAGCCCGCGACGAGCAGCATGCCCACCGACTCCTCGACGATGATGGCGTAGATGACGAGGATCGCCGAGGGTGGAATGAGCGTGGCGAGCGTGCCGCCGGCCGCGACCACGCCGGCCGCGAGCCGCTTGTCGTAGCCGGCCTTGAGCATGTCGGGAATCGCGACGCGGCTGAACACTGCCGCGGTCGCGGTGCTCGCGCCCGACACTGCCGCGAACCCGGTCGCAGCCATGACCGTGGCCACCGCGAGGCCGCCTGGCACCCAGCCGAGCCACTTGGTCGCCGCGTCGAACAGCTTCTCGGTGAGCCCGGCGTGAAAGGCGAGAAAGCCGATGAGGAT
>JAOUGZ010000006.1 GCA_029865405.1 Betaproteobacteria bacterium | reverse complement strand
TCGTCGCCGACACGCAGGATCTCCTGCAGCCCAACGTGCTCAATGCGGCCACCTTCCTTGCCTACGCCGGATTCATCATGGTGTCGACGCTCGGCATCATGTGGATTGAGATCGAGACCCTGCAGGCGGAACTGGTGTATTCCGCGCACTACGACTCGCTCACCGGCATCTACAACCGCGGCACTTTCCTCACCGAGTTCGAGCGCGAGGTGTCGCGCAGCGGGCGCGGCGGCGCCGCGTTCAGCCTCGCCATCTTCGACCTGGACCGCTTCAAGCAGTTGAACGACCGCTACGGCCACCCGGCGGGCGACCAGGTGCTGAAGGCCTTCGCCGACGTGCTGCGATCGAGCATTCGCAAGCATGACACCGTGGGCCGGTATGGTGGAGAGGAGTTCGCGCTGCTCATGCCGCAGACCGGCATGGATACCGCGGTGCGCGTGGCGGAGCGGATCCGCCGTGCGCTGGAGACGCGCGGCGTCAGCGTCGAAGTCGGGCGCATCGACGTCACGGTGAGCGGTGGCGTCGCCACCTTCGGCATCGACGGCGATGACTGGGATGCGCTGCTCTCGGCGGCCGACACGGCGCTGTACGAAGCGAAGCGCGCCGGCCGCAATCGCATCGCGACGGCGCATGCGGGCGCACCGAGCGTCGCTGCAGAGACCACGCCCACAGGCGTGTGATGCTGATTTTTTGCGCTCGAGATTGTGCGTGCAGCGCTGCGCAAGCACGTGGCCAAGGTGCTCTCGGGCGGCGAGCGGCGACGCGCTGCTCGAGAACCCGGAGGTCCGCAGGCTGTTCCTCGGCGGCTAGGCCGCTTTGCGCTCGGCAGGGGGCGGCAGCAGCTTCAGGCAGCGATCGATCCACTGCGCGGTGAGCTTCTCCTGCACGCTGTTCTGCGCCAGGCGCTGCGCGAGGGCGCCGAAGTCCACTTCATCGAGGGGCTGGTCCTGGTTGAAGCACGAAAACACGTAGGTGGTCTTGCCGGTGCGCGGATCGACGTGCGGCTGCAGGCACTGCGCGCAGATCTCCTTCATCATGCACTGCATGGGGCTGTTGATCGAGCCGATGGCGACGTGGGTGTCCCTGAGAAAGGGCTGCAGCACCCCGTGCCGTGCCTGCGCCACCGCGGCCATCATCCGGTCCGAGCCGATGGCGATGATGCGATCGGCCGCCGAAAAGGCAATCGGCTGCGCATCGAGCGCGCCCGAGGCGTAGGCGTGCATCGCCTGGACGATATTGCCGACGAACGCGCGGTCCTGGGGGCGCCGTGCGCTGAACCCGGGAGATTCGTCGCAGCACCAGACGACGACATCCGAGGCCGCCTCGATATCTTCGATCCGGTAGCGGTCGCCGAGGTGCCTGTAGCCGGCGAAATAGATGACCTTTGAGCTCGCGGCGCGCAGCGCGCGCCCGATCGAGAACAGGACTGCGTTGCCCAGGCCGCCGCCCGCAAGCACCACGGTCTCGCCGCGCGGTATCTCGGTAGGCGTACCGGTCGGCCCCATCAGCACCACGGGTTCGCCGGGACGCAGGTAGGCAAGCAAGTCGGCCGAGCCGCCCATTTCGAGCGCGATCACCGAGATCAGACCTTTGTCGTGATCCACCCAGGCACCGGTAAGAGCCAAGCCTTCCATCGCCAAAGTCGTGCCCGGCACCTTCAACGCCAGCGCCTCGAAGTTCTGCATGCGGTAGAACTGCCCGGGGCGGAAGCGCCGCGCCGCGATCGGTGCGCGCAGCACCACTTCGACGATGGCGGGCGTCAGGCGCCGCACCTCGTGCACCACGGCGCGCAAGTCGCGATTGAGCCGGCCCAGGAACTCTGCGTCCGCCAGTGCCGAGGCGGGTCGGCGCTGCGCCAGAACCCGGCTCACGACCGGATAGCCCTGCTTGGCGCTGCCCATCGCCTTCACCACGTTGCCGAAGTACGACGGATGCAGGTCGCCGAAGAAGCTCATGAAGCGGCCGTCGGCATAGCGGTGCAGCAGCACTTCCGGCAACTCGGGTTTCGACGTGTGACGCTGCGGCTTGACCGGTGCGCCGCGCTCGTCGCAGGCGAGAAAATACTTGCCGTCCAGCGCCAGGCTCACGCCTTCCTCGCGCGCGAGCACCGTGTTGGGCTGGGTGCCCGCCGCGATCAGCACCGAGCGGGCGGGCAGCCTGATTCCGTCCTGGAATACGACGGTTTTCGCGTGGCCGTAGGCGTCGACCTCGATTCTCTGCGGCGTCAGGCCTTCCGAGAACACGATGCCCTCTTCGAGCGCCTTGGCGACCTCCTCGTGGTTCAGGGTGTAGGAGGGACTGTCGACCATGCGGCGGCGATAGGCGATGGTCGAGCCGCCCCAGGACGTGAGCAGCGCCAGCCGCTCCTCGGGCCTGGCCTTGCGCAAGGCGCGCGCGTGCGCGATGAACTCCCCGGCGATCTCGCGCTCCTCGGCGCTCCATTCGGGCTTCGTCTCGAGCCTCTCCCAGCGCGCGAGGAATTTCTCCACCTGTACCGCGTAGTAGGCGAGCGACTCGGTCGCCGTGTCGATGGCGGTGAGCCCGCCGCCGATCACCACGATCGGCAGCCGGATTTGCAGGTTGGCGATCGACTCGTGCTTTGCGGCGCCGGTGAGCTGCAGCGCCATGAGGAAGTCGGACGCCGCGCGTACGCCGCGCGCAAAGCCATTCGGGATCGTCTCCAGCACCGTGGGCCGCCCGGCGCCGGCGCACAGAGCAATGTGGTCGAAGCCGTCGGCGAACGCCTCGTCGATGGTCAGCGTGCCGCCGAAGCGCACGCCGCCGAACATCGCGAACTGGCGGCGCCGCTCGAGCAGCAGGCGGATCACCTTGAGGAAGTTCTTGTCCCAGCGCACCGTGATGCCGTATTCCGCCACGCCGCCGAAGCCGGCCATGACGCGGCTCTCGAGCGGCTCGTAGAGCTCCCGCACGTCGCGCACCGGGCGGAACGGCACGCGCCGGCCGAGCGCGTCGACGCCCGAGAGCGACGCATCGAGCGGCTCGATCTTCAGGCCGTCGACGCCGACGACCGTGTGGCCGTCGTTCATCAGGTGGTGGGCGATCGAGAACCCGGCCGGGCCGAGGCCGACCACCAGCACGCGCCGGCCGCTCGGCGCCCCGGGATAGGGCCGGCGCAGATCGAGCGGGTTCCAGCGCGTGAGCAGCGAGTAGACCTCGAAACCCCACGGCAGCTCGAGCACGTCCTTGAGGGTGCGCGTCTCGGCCTGCGGGATGTCGACGGGGTCCTGTTTCTGGTAGATGCAGGCCTTCATGCAGTCGTTGCAGATGCGGTGGCCGGTGGCGGCGACCAGCGGGTTGTCCACGGCGATCATGGCGAGCGCGCCGAGCGGCTGGCCGCGCGTCTTGACGAGGTGGAACTCCGAGATCTTCTCCTCCAGCGGACAGCCGGCGAGCTCTACGCCGAACGCGGACTTCCTGAATCCGGCGGCGGGCGCCTTCTCCGTCAGGCCCTTGGAGCAGGAGTCCTTGCCCTGCTCGTGGCACCAGATGCAGTAGTTCGCCTGGTCGAGCGCACCGGCGAGGTCGGTGCCGCGGTCGGTAAGCGCAAAGCCCTGGCGAAGGCGGGTCTCCGGCTGCGCCGGCACCAGCCGCATGAAGTCGAGCTTGTGCGGCGCCTTGAAGAGCACGCCCGCCTTGTGCTTCGCCTTGCCTTCGGGCGTCGTCGCCGCCCATGCCGCATAGCGCGCCGCGCCTTCCAGCTTCGCCGCGTGCGCCGCCTCGTCCTTCTGCCACTCGGTGACCTGGCGCGCGAAGTCGAGTTCGGTGGTGAAGCGATAGCCGTCGGGCCGCGCCTCCCCGGCTTTCACCTTGTGCAGCGCGCGCCGCTGCACGAACAGCCGCTTCACGCTGTAGAGCGGGGCGAGCTCGTGGTGCCGTGCGGCGAGCGCCTGCGCTTCGGCCTCGATGCCGAACAGGCGCACGATGAAATCCTCGACATGGGGCGCGAGCGCGATGAGCAGCTCGGATTCCTCGCGCGCGGGCGGCGGCGCCGCCCGCGCAGCCTCGAGCCGGGCGCGCAGCGCGGCGTCGGCTTCCGCGAGAAACGCCAGGAACGCGGCGTCGAGCCGCACGAGGCCGTCGCGGCTATAGAGATCCTCGAAAGAAAGGTCGAAGCGCAGCTGCAGCATCGGCAAGTGCCTGAATTATAATCGCCGCTCTCATCGCGACGAGGCGCATATGCTTATCAAGAACAGCGTGTTTCTGGTTACCGGCGGCGCATCTGGGCTCGGCGCCGCCACGGCGCGCATGGCGGCGGAGAACGGCGGCAAGGTCGTGATCGCCGACATGCAGGCCGACGCCGGCGAAAAGCTGGCCAAGGAGCTGGGCGGGCACTTCGTGAAATGCGACGTCACCGCGGAGGCCGACGCCAAGGCGGCGGTGGCGCGCGCCGTCAAGGAGTACGGCGGCCTGCAGGTGCTGGTGAACTGCGCCGGCATCGCGCTCGCCGAGCGCACCCTCGGCAAGGAGGCGCCGCACGATCTCGGGCGCTTCGCGCGCGTGATCACCGTCAACCTGATCGGCACCTTCAACATGATCCGCGTCGCCGCCGACGCCATGGCCAAGGCGGGCCCCAACGCGGCGGGCGAGCGCGGTGTGATCATCAACACCGCGTCGGTCGCGGCCTACGACGGCCAGATCGGGCAGGCGGCCTATTCCGCATCGAAGGGTGGCGTCGTCGGCATGACGCTGCCCGTCGCGCGCGATCTTTCGCGCAACGGCATCCGCGTCTGCACCATCGCGCCGGGCATCTTCGAGACGCCGATGCTGATGGGGCTGCCCAAGGAAGCGCAGGACTCGCTCGGCAAGCAGGTGCCGTTCCCGTCGCGCCTGGGCAGGCCCGCGGAGTACGCGCAGCTTGCGCGCGCCATCATCGAGAACGAGATGCTGAACGGCGAGACCATCCGCCTGGACGGCGCGATCCGCATGGCGCCGAAGTGAGCGCGCGCCCGTGAGCGAGCGCATTCGCGTCATCGTCGCCAAGGTCGGCCTCGACGGCCACGACCGCGGCGTGAAGATCGTCGCCCGCACCCTGCGCGATGCGGGCATGGACGTGATCTACACCGGCTTGCATCGCACGCCCGAGGAGATCGTCGAAGCGGCGATCGAGGAGGACGTGGATGTGCTCGGCGTGAGCCTGCTCTCGGGCGCGCACATGACCTTGCTGCCGCGGCTGCTCAAGCTCCTGAAGGACCGCGACGCGGAAGACATAATCGTCATCGGGGGCGGGGTCATGCCCGAGGAGGATGCCGCGCAGCTCAAGGCGATGGGGGTAAGGGAAATCCTGCTGCAGGACACGCCACCGGAGAAGATCGTGGCGACCATCCGCCGTCTCGTGGCCGAGCGCGGCCCCCGGTAGGCGCGACGGCCGTGGAATGCTGGTCGTTTCCGCCGTCCTACGATCCGGATTATTTTCCCGAGCCGGGCGCGCGCTACTGGTTCCCGCGCCGCGAGACGATGCCCGTCGCCGAGCGCGAAGCGGCCATCCTCGCGCGACTGCAGGAGGTGACGCGCTACGCCTACGAGCACGCGCCTTTTTACCGCCGGAAATGGGACGCGGCCGGCTTCCACCCCGGGCAGCTGAAAAGCCTCGAGGACTTCGAGGACAGGGTACCGGTCATCACCAAGGCCGATCTGCGCGAGTCGCAGGCGCGCGCGCCGATGTTCGGCGATTACGTCTGCGTCCCCGAAGCAGAAATCCACCACGTCCACGGGACCTCGGGAACCACCGGCAAGCCGACGGCGTTCGCCATCGGGCGCTCGGATTGGCAGGCGGTTGCCAACGCGCACGCGCGGATCATGTGGGCGATGGGCATTCGTCCCGGCGACACCGTGTTCATCGCGGCGATCTTCAGTCTCTACATGGGCTCGTGGGGCACGCTGGCCGGCGCGGAAAGGCTGCGCTGCAAGTCGTTTCCATTTGGCGCGGGCGCCGCGGGGATGACGGCGCGGGCGGCCATGTGGCTCGCGAACGTTCGGCCCAAGGCCTTCTACGGCACGCCGTCATTCGCGCTCCACCTCGCCGAGGTGGCGCGCACCGAGGGCTACGAGCCCGGCGACTTCGGCCTGAAGCTGATGTTCTTCTCCGGCGAGCCGGGCGCCTCGGTTCCGGAAATACGCGACAAGATTCGCGCGACCTACAAGGCCCGCGTGATCGATTGCGGCTCGATGGCGGAGATGACGCCGTTCATGAACGTGGCCGGAAGCGAGCAGACCGAGCAGGGCATGCTGTGCTGGCAGGACGTCGTGTATACCGAGGTATGCGACCCGAAAGGCTTCCGCCGCGTGCGCTACGGCGAGCGCGGAACCCCGGTGTACACGCACCTCGAGCGCACCTCGCAGCCGATGATCCGGCTGCTGTCGGGCGACCTGACGCTGTGGGTGGACGGGCCCAATCCCTGCGGGCGCACCTATCCGCGGCTGCCGAACGGCATTTTCGGCCGCATCGACGACATGATCACCATCCGCGGCGAGAACGTCTATCCGAGCGAGATCGACGCAGTGGTCAACCAGCTTGCCGCCTACGGCGGCGAGCACCGCATCGTCGTCACGCGCGATAGCGCGATGGACGAGCTGCTGGTGCGCATCGAAGCGGCGCCGGGGCTATTCGAGCGCGGCGCCGACGCGCCGGCAGCGATGCGCCTGGAAGCCCGCTCACGACTGCAGAAGGTGCTCGGCCTGCGGGCGCTCGTGGAGATCGTGCCGCCGGGAACCTTTCCTCGCACCGACTTCAAGGCGCGTCGCGTGATCGACGATCGCGCGGTCTTCCGCGAGGTGCGCGAAAGACTGGGGCCTTAGGCATGCAACCCTCGCTGCCTTCGCTGGAACTCGCCGAGCGCGTCAGCCAAGGCGACAGGCGCGCGGTCGCGCGCATGCTCTCGCGCGCCGAATCCGGAAGCGCGGAGGCACGCGAGGCCCTGGATCTTCTTTACGGGCGCACCGGTCGCGCGCACGTCGTCGGCATCACCGGCGTACCGGGAAGCGGTAAGTCCACGCTGGTGGCAAGGCTCGTGGCGGCGGCGCTGGCGGGCGGGCGTAAGATCGGTGTCGTGGCGATCGACCCGTCAAGCCCGTTTTCCGGAGGCTCGATTCTCGGCGATCGGATCCGCATGGGTGAGGTTGCGGGCCATCCTTCGGTTTTCGTGCGCAGCATGGCGACGCACGGCGCCTTGGGCGGGCTCGCCCACGGGACGCTCGAGTCCGTGGACATTCTCGACGCCGCGGGATACGACCTGATCTTCATCGAGACGGTCGGCGTAGGCCAGGACGAGGTGGATATCGTACGCGCGGCGCATACCACCGTCGTGGTGTCGGCGCCGGGGCTCGGGGACGACATTCAGGCGATCAAGGCGGGAATTCTCGAGATAGCGGACGTGCACGCGGTCAGCAAGGGCGACAAGCCGGAGGCGGACAAGACGGTCGGAGAGCTCAAGGGCATGCTCGCCCTCGCGCTGCCGGCAAGCGGCGCGAAACGCGCCGTGCCGGTCATCAAGACTTCGTCCGCGCGGGAAGAGGGCATTGCCGAGCTGCTGGTGGCCATCGAAGCGCACCGCGAGTACCTCGTGGCGAGCGGCGAGTACGCCGCACGGCGCGAGGCAATCCAGGAACGCAGGATGCTGAAGGCGGCCGAACAGCTGCTGCACCAGGAATTCGAGCAGCATCGGCAGGGGCGCATGGCAGACTTGATCGCACAGCTGGCACGGGGGGCGGTCTCGCCGCAGGCGGCGGCAAGGCGGCTCGTGGCGCGCATAGGGACGGAGATCATCCGATGAGCACGGAACTCGAGGAATTTCGACGGCAATTCGAGCGCTGGGAGCGGAACGAGCTTGCTGCCTTCCTGAACAGGGCACCCGAGCGCAAGGCGGAGTTCCGCAGCGGCACGGGCTTCCCCGTGAAGCGGGTGTATACGCCGCTCGACCTGGCCGAAACACCGCCGGAGGACATCGGCCTGCCCGGCCAGTACCCCTTTACGCGCGGCGCCTATCCGACCATGTACCGCGGCCGGCTGTGGACGATGCGCCAGATCGCGGGCTTCGGCACGGCTGAGGACACCAACGCGCGCTTCAAGTACCTCGTCGCTCAGGGCCAGACGGGACTGTCCACCGATTTCGACATGCCGACCCTCATGGGATACGACTCCGATCATCCGATGAGCGAGGGCGAGGTGGGGCGCGAGGGCGTCGCAATCGACACGCTGGCGGACATGGATCTGCTCTTCGACGGCATCGACCTGGAGAACATCTCGGTGTCGATGACGATCAATCCGTCGGCCTGGATCCTGCTCGCCATGTATATCGCCGTGGCACAGCGGCGCGGCCTCGACCTGAACAAGCTCTCCGGCACGATCCAGGCCGACATCCTCAAGGAGTACATGGCGCAGAAGGAATGGACGTTTCCCATCCGTCCTTCGGTGCGCATCGTGCGCGACTGCATCACCTACTGCGCGCGCAACATGCGACGCTACAACCCGATCAACATCTCCGGCTACCACATCTCCGAGGCCGGGTCCTCGCCGCTCGACGAAGTGGCGTTCCCGCTGTGCAATCTCATCACCTACGTGGAGGAGGTGACCCGGACCGGGCTGCCGGTCGACGAGTTCGCGCCGCGCCTCGCCTTCTACTTCGTCTCGCAAGGCGACTTCTTCGAGGAGGTCGCCAAGTTCCGCGCGGCGCGCCGGGCCTACGCTAAGATCATGAAGGAGCGCTTCGGCGCCAAGCACCCCGATTCCATGCGGCTGCGTTTCCACACGCAGACGGCCGCCGCGACGCTGACCAAGCCGCAGTACATGGTCAACATCGTTCGCACCACGCTGCAGGGGCTCGCCGCTGTCCTGGGCGGCACGCAAAGCCTGCACACGAACGGCATGGACGAGGCCTTCACCATCCCGACCGAGGAGGCGATGAAGATCGCGCTGCGCACGCAGCAGGTGATCGCGGACGAGACGAATGTCGCGAACGTGATCGATCCGCTCGGCGGTTCCTACTACATCGAGCACCTCACAACGCAGATGGAGCGCGCGATATTCGAGGTCGTAGAGGAGGTCGACCGGCGGGGCGGCACGATCAAATTGATCGAGGAAGGCTGGTTCCAGCAGCGCATCGCCGACTTCGCTTACGAGACTGCGCTGAAAAAAGCGAAGGGCGAGAAGGTGGTCCTCGGCGTCAACAAGTTCGTCGAACCCGAGGCGTCGGTGAACATTGCGACGCATGCCTACGATCCCTCGACCGCGCAGCGCCAGATCGAGCGGCTGAGGCGGGTGCGCCGGGAGCGTGACGCACGCCAGGTCGCGGCGCTGCTCGAGCGCCTGGTGCAGGTCGCCCGCGACGAGCGAGAGAACGTCATGCCCGTGACCATCGATCTGGTTCGCGCCGGCGCGTCGATGGGCGAGATCGTCGAGCGGCTGAAGGCGGTCTGGGGATCCTACCGAGAGACGCCGGTCTTCTAGCAACGATGGTCGTCCTCCCATACCTTGAGCACGAACCGCGCATCGCGGCAGGCGTCGCCGCGCACGAGTCGGCCACGGTCATCGGGCGTGCGCGGCTGGAGGGCGGCACTGCGCTCGGCGAGCTGACGCTCGTGCGCGCCGACGGCGAAGATGTGCGCATCGGTGCCGACTGCTGGTTCGGCGAGGCGAGCACGGTGCACATCGCCGATGGCGTGTTTCCGGCCCTCATCGGCTCGCACGTCACGGTGGGACGTTATGGGCTGGTGCATGCCTGCACCGTCGGGGATGACTGCGTGATCGGCGAGCATGCGGCGGTGATGGACGGTGCGCTCGTGGGCCACGGCGCGGTGATCGCGGCGCAGAGCATCGTGCCGCCGGGAAAGAAGCTCGAGGGCGGATGGCTCTATGCCGGGGCGCCCGCGCGCGCGGTCGAGCGCGTCTCCGCCGTGCTGCTCTCGAGCCTGCACGAGGCCCTGCGCCGCGACGCCGGCGCGCGCGCACCGCAACTCGTCGCCGCGGTGCGCGTCCCGAAACTGCGGCGAACTCCCGGCAGCGGGGTGGCGCGAAGCTTCGCGGCAGGCGTGTATGTCGCGCCGACGGCCAGCATCGCCGGGAACGTCGTGCTCCATCCCCGCTCGAGCGTGTGGTTCGGCGTCGAGATCGACGCCGGGGACGCCCGCGTCGAGATCGGCGAAGAGACCAACGTGCAGGACAATTCGCGCCTGTACGCCGGGAAGGCCGGCCAGGACATCCGCATCGGCCCGCGCGTACTGGTCGGCCATAACGTCCGCTTCTCCGCGTGTACCGTCGAGGAAGGCGCGATCATCGGCATGGAGTCCGTCATCGGCGAGGGCACCATCGTGAGGGCGGGTGCCTGCGTCGCAGCAGGCTCCGTCACGGAACCCGGCACCGAAATCACCGCCGGCCAGGTCTGGTCCGGGCGGCCAGCCCGGGCGGCTCGAGCGCTGTCCGACCGGAACCGCCGGGAGTTCGCGCGCGCCGTGGAGATCTACGTCGAGTACGCGGCAAACTACCTGGCATACAGCGCGCAGGCTCGGCGCGCCGCCGGCGCGGTTTGAGCCTCGCCGTCATGCGGTGAGAATCCTCGTCCTCGGCGCCGGGGTGATCGGCGTCACCAGTGCCTGGTACCTGACGGAGGCCGGCCACGAAGTGACCCTGGTCGACCGGCAGGCGCAGCCCGGCATGGAAACCTCGTTCGCGAACGGCGGCCAGATCGCCGCAGGCCACGCCGAGCCCTGGGCGAAGCCGTCGGCCGTTCTCGACGTGCTGCGCTGGCTCGGACGCGAGGATGCGCCGCTTCTGTTCCGGCCCCGAGCCGACCTGCAGCAGTGGCGTTGGGCCCTGCGTTTCGCTCTTGAATGCCTGCCCGGGCGCTTCGAGCGCAATGCGCGGCAGCTCGCGGGACTGGCGCGCTACAGCCGCGACTGCCTCGCCGAGCTGCGCGGCGCGACCGGCATCGAGTACGAGCGCGTGGCGCGCGGCATCCTGCACTTTTGCACCGGGCAGGCCGAATTCGAGGCTTTGGCAAAGCACGCCGCGAGCATGCGCGACCTGGGCATCGCGCGCGAGATCAAGTCGGCGGCGCAATGCCATGACCTCGAGCCCACGCTGCGCGCGTCCGCGGCGCGGGTCGTTGGCGGTGTCTTCTCTCCGCAGGATGAGTCCGGCGACGCGCATCAGGCCACAGTGCGCCTGGCGCAGCTCGCCGAGGAGAGGGGCGTGCGGTTCCTGCGCGAAACGGTCGTCGAATCCCTGGAGGCGGAGGGCGGCCGCGTGCGCGCCGCGCGCGCAGGCGGCGAGCGGCTGCAGGCCGATGCGTTCGTCGTTTCGCTGGGCAGCTACAGCGCACGGCTGCTCGCACCGCTGGGCATCGCGATCCCCGTCTACCCGCTCAAGGGCTACTCGGTCACGCTGACGCTGGCGCCGGAGGTCGCGGCGCATGCGCCCACCGTCAGCCTCACCGACGAAGCGCATAAGCTCGTGATCTCGCGCTTCGGCGCACGCCTGCGCTGCGCCGGCACCGCGGAGCTGACCGGCTACGACACGAGCATCAACACAAAGCGCTGCGAGGCCATCGTCACGCGCCTGCGCCAGCTGTTTCCCGCGCTGGCGCGCGCCGGCGCCGCCGAGTACTGGGCGGGGCTGCGGCCGGCAACGCCGAGCAACGTGCCGGTGATCGGTCGCACGCGCTACGGCAATCTTTACCTCAACACGGGTCACGGCACGCTCGGCTGGACGCTGGCCGCGGGATCCGGCCGCGCGCTCGCGGATCTGGTCGCGGGGCGCCGGCCGGACGTCGATTTCGCTTTCCTACCCGCATGAAGGCGAGCGAATCGCTGTACTTCGATGTGCGCGGCCTGCGCTACCACGTGCGGCACTGGGCGGGCGACGGCGGACCGCGCGCGGTGCTCCTGCACGGCTGGATGGACGTCTCGGCCTCCTTCCAGTTCCTGGTCGATGCCTTGCCCGCGCACTGGGAGATCTTCGCGCCCGACTGGCGCGGCTACGGCCTGACCGACTGGGGCAAGTCCGACTGCTACTGGTTTCCGGACTACCTGGCCGATCTGGACGCGCTGCTGCGCCACCTCTCGGCACGGGCGCCGGTCGATCTGGTCGGCCACAGCCTCGGCGGCAATGTCGCCTGCCTTTACGCGGGCGTGCGCCCGGCGCGGGTGCGGCGGCTGGTCAATCTGGAAGGCTTCGGCATGTCGGTGACGCGACCCGAACAGGCCCCGGGCCGCTACGCGCGCTGGCTCGACGAGTTGCGCGATAGCAAGGGCTTCCGGCCGTACGCGGATTTCGCGGCCCTCGCCGAGCGCATGCGGAACAACAATCCGCGCCTCACACGCGAACGCGCGGATTTTCTCGCGCGCCACTGGGGCCGCGGGCTGCCCGATGGCCGGGTGCAGCTGCGCGGCGATCCGGCGCACAAGATCGTCTACCCGGTGCTCTATCGCTACGAAGAGGCACGCGCCTGCTGGCGCGAGGTCACCGCGCCGGTGCTGTGGGTCGACGCCGCCGAGTCAAAGGGCCTCGAACGCGTCGGCCTGGACGCGGCGCAGTACGCCGAGCGCCGCGCGTCGTTTCGCAACCTGCGCTACGTTACGCTGTCCAATGCGGGCCACATGCTGCATCACGACCAGCCTGAGCAGGTCGCGCATCTCCTCGAGGAATTCCTGTTCGCGCCATGAATATCGACCTGCACTGCCACTCGAACGTTTCCGACGGCGCGCTCGCTCCGGCCGAGGTTGCGCGGCGCGCCGCGCGCGCCGGCGTCGCAGTATGGGCCCTGACCGACCACGACCAGCTTGCGGGCCTCGACGACGCGCGCGCGGCGGCGCTGGACGAGGGCATGCAGTTCGTCGACGGCGTCGAGATCTCGGTGACCTGGCGCGGCAGCACCGTGCACGTCCTCGGGCTGCGCATCGATCCCAGGGACGAGAACCTGGCCGCAGGCCTTGCGCGCGTGCGTGGCGGCCGTCTCGAGCGCGCGCGCGCCATGGCGCGCGATCTGCACGCAGCCGGCATCGATGGCGCCTACGAGGGTGCGATCGAGCGCGCTGAGAATCCGGACATGGTCAGTCGCACGCACTTCGCCCGCTATCTTGCCGACATCGGCGCGGTCGCCGACACGCGCGACGCCTTTCGCAAGTTCCTGGTCCCGGGCAAGCCGGGCTACGTGCCGCACCAGTGGGCAGCGCTCGCCGATGCCGTGCAATGGATTCTGCAGGCGCGCGGACAGGCGGTGCTCGCGCATCCCGGACGCTACGGCCTGTCGGCGGGCGCGATGGATGCGCTGCTGCAGGAGTTCCGCGCCGCCGGCGGCGAAGCGCTCGAGGTGGTGACCGGCAGCCACTCCGCGGACCAGTACCGGCACTTCGCGGCACTCGCCACGCAGTACGATTTCGCCGCCTCGCGCGGCTCGGATTTCCACGGCCCGGAGGAGGGCGCGGAATTCGGCACGCTGCCGCCGCTCGACCCGGCGCTGCGGCCGGTGTGGCGCGAGTGGGGGCTGTAGCAGCGGCGCGTGGCGCAGTACTTCGCCATCCATCCGACGCATCCGCAGCCGCGGCTCATCCGCCAGGCCGCCGAGATCGTGCGCCGTGGCGGATTGATCGCCTACCCGACGGATTCCTGCTATGCGCTGGGCTGCCACCTCGGCGACGCGGACGCACAGGCGCGCCTGCGCCGCGCGCGCGGCATGGACGACAAGCACCACCTGACGCTGATGTGCCGTGATCTGTCCGAGATTGCGGCCTATGCGCTCGTCGACAACGCGCAATTCCGCCTGCTGAAGGCGGCGACGCCGGGCAGCTACACGTTCATCCTGCGCGCCACGCGCGAAGTGCCGCGCCGGCTCATGCACCCGCGCCGCAAGAGCATCGGCGTACGCGTGCCGGCGCATGCCGCCGCGCGCGCGCTGCTCGCGGAAATGGGCGAGCCGATGCTCTCGGCGACGCTGCTGCTGCCGGATGCGGCCTTGCCCTTGTCCGACGCGCAGCAGATTCGCGCGGCGCTCGAGCACCAGCTCGACCTGGTGATCGACAGCGGCCCCTGCGGCGTCGAGCCGAGCACGGTGATCGATCTCACCGGCGAGGCGCCCGTCGTGCTGCGCGCGGGCAAAGGCTCGCTCGCGGTGCTGGGTGAAAGCCTCTGATAAGATTCGCGACTGCCCGATGGACGTCACCCAGCTCGTACAGACGCTCGCGATTTACTCGCTCCCGGTGCTGTTCGCGATCACGCTGCACGAGGCGGCGCACGGCTATGTCGCGCGCCACTTCGGCGACATGACCGCGTATGCGCAAGGCCGCATCAGCCTCAACCCGTTTCGCCACATCGATCTCGTCGGGACGATCGTCGTGCCGATCGCCATTCTCGTCGCGGCCAAGCTCGCGGGCGCGCCCGGCTATCTGTTCGGCTGGGCGAAGCCGGTGCCGGTGAACTACTCGGCGCTCAAGCGGCCGAAGCAGAACATGATGTGGGTCGCGGCCGCCGGTCCCGCGGCGAACCTCGCGATGGCGATCGGCTGGGCGCTGTTGCTGAAGCTCGGCGATGCGCTCCCGGCGGGCGACGTGACGGCGACGACACGCCTCGTTTGCCTCGCCGGCATCCAGGTCAACGTGGTGCTGATGGTCCTCAACCTGCTGCCGATCCTGCCGCTGGACGGCGGGCGCATTCTCGCCAGCCTGCTGCCGCACCGCATGGCCTGGCAGTATGCCCGCCTCGAGCCCTGGGGCTTCCCGATCCTGCTCCTGCTGTTATTCACCGGCTACCTCGGCGTGCTGCTGCGGCCGGTCGTCGAGGCCTCGTACCAGGTGATCGGTACGGTGCTCCAGCTCTGAGCATGTTCGAAACGCGCGTTCTCTCCGGCATGCGCCCCACGGGCGCGCTGCATCTCGGGCATTACCACGGCGTGCTCAAGAACTGGGTCAAGCTGCAGGCCGAGTACCCGTGCCTGTTCTTCGTCGCCGACTGGCACGCGCTGACCACCGACTACGAGCACCCGGGGCGCGTGGAGCAGACCGCCTGGGAGATGGTGGTGGACTGGCTGGCCGCGGGCGTCGACCCGAACCAGGCGACGCTGTTCGTGCAGTCGCACATCCAGGAGCATGCGGAGCTGCACCTGCTGCTCTCCATGATCACGCCGCTCGGCTGGCTGGAGCGCGTGCCGACGTACAAGGACCAGATGGACAAGCTCAAGGACCGCGACCTGGCGACCTACGGCTTTCTCGGCTATCCGCTGCTGCAGTCGGCCGATATCCTGATCTACCGCGCGCGCTACGTGCCGGTCGGCGAGGATCAGGTGCCGCACGTCGAGATGACGCGCGAGATCGCCCGCCGCTTCAACCACCTGTACGGGCGCGAGGAGGGCTTCGAGGACAAGGCGAAGGCGGCGGCGAAGAAGATGGGCACGAAGAAGCTGCGGCTGCTGGGCGATCTGCGCACGAAGTTTCTCGAGTCCGGGGATGGCGATGCGCTGCGGCGCGCGCAGGCGCTGCTGCAGGAGCAGCAGAACCTGCCGCGCGGCGACCGGGAACGGCTCTACGGCTGGCTCGAGGGCGGCGGGCGCAAGATCCTGGTCGAGCCCGAGGCGCTGCTGACCGAGTCGGCGCGCCTGCCGGGCCTGGACGGACAGAAGATGTCGAAGTCCTACGGCAACGCGATCGGCCTGCGCGAAGCGCCGGAGTCGGTCACCAAGAAGATCCGCACCATGCCCACCGACCCGGCCCGCGTGAAGCGCACGGACCGGGGAACGCCGGAGAAGTGCCCGGTGTGGGCGTTGCATCGGGTTTATTCCGACGAGGCGCGCAAGGACTGGGTGCAGAAGGGCTGCACCAGCGCCGGCATCGGCTGCCTGGAGTGCAAGCAGCCGGTGATCGAGGCGGTGCTGGCGGAGCTCGCGCCGATGCGCGAGCGCGCGCAACAGTACGTCGACGATCCGACGCTGGTGAAGAGCATCATCGCCGACGGTTGCGACAAGGCGCGCAAGCTCGCGCTCGAGACCATGCGCGACGTACGCGAATCCATGGGCATCGACTACGCCTGATGAGCGAGCCCGAGCAGCTGGCGCTCGCCACACCGGTGGCCCGCATCTACGGCGAGCCGCTGATCGAGATCCCGCGCGACCTGTACATCCCGCCCGACGCGCTGGAAGTGATCCTGGAGGCCTTCGAGGGGCCCCTGGACCTGCTCCTGTACCTGATCCGCAAGGAGAATCTCGACATCCTCGACATCCCCATGGCGCCGTTGACGCGCCAGTACCTCGCGTACGTCGAGGGGATGCGGGCCACGAATCTCGAGCTCGCGGCCGAGTACCTGGTGATGGCGGCGACGCTCATGGCGATCAAGTCCCGGCTGCTCCTGCCGCGCCCGCCCGCGGCCGACCTGGACGAGGAAGACCCGCGCGCCGAGCTGGTGCGCCGCCTGCTCGAGTACGAGCGCATGAAGAAGGCCGCGCAGCAGCTCGACCAGATGCCCCAGGTCGGGCGCGACGTCCTGGCGGTCTCGGTGTGGGTCGAGCGCACGGTGGCCGAGCGCCTGCCGGACGTGAACGCGCAGGATCTCGCCGAGGCCTGGCGCGCGCTGCTGTACCGGGCGCGCCTCTCGGCGCACCATCACGTCTCGCGCGAAGAGCTGTCGGTGCGCGAGCACATGAGCGGCATCCTGCGGCGCCTGCAGGAGCGGCGCGTGCTCGAATTCGGCGAGCTTTTCGACCCGGCGAGGGGCGTCGCGGTCCTGGTGGTGACGCTGCTGGCCGTGCTGGAACTGGCGCGCGAGTCGTTGCTCGAGCTCACGCAATCCGAGAGTTTTGCGCCGATCTACGTAAAATTGGCGCATGCAGAATCCCACTGAGGCGAAGCGCATCCTGGAGGCGGCGCTGCTCGCCTCGCAGGAGCCCCTGTCGCTGGCCGACCTGCGCCGGCTGTTCGACGACCAGCTCGCCGCCGACACGCTGAAGAACCTGCTCGCGGAGCTGCGAGAGGATTGGAACGGGCGCGCGGTGGAGCTTGCCAGCCTGGCGAGCGGCTGGCGCTTCCAGACGCGCCCCGAATTCCGTCCGTATGCCGAGAAGCTGCAGCCCGAGAAGCCACCGCGCTACTCGCGCGCGGTGATGGAGACGCTCGCCATCATCGCCTACCGCCAGCCGGTGACGCGCGGCGACATCGAGGACATCCGCGGCGTCACGGTCTCCACGCAGATCATCCAGGCCCTGGAGAGCCGCGGCTGGATCGACGCCGTCGGGCACCGCGAGACGCCGGGGCGTCCCGCGCTCTACGCCACCACCCGGACCTTCCTCGACGACCTCGGGTTGCGCTCGCTGCAGGAGCTGCCGCCGCTCGAGGAAATCGCCAAGACGCTGCAGCTTGAACCCGCACCGGCGCCCGCCGTACCCGAAGCCGCCAACGAACCCGCCGCCGGCTGAACGGCTGCAAAAGCTGCTGGCGGCGGCCGGCCACGGCTCGCGCCGGGAGGTCGAAGCCTGGATCGGCGCCGGGCGCCTCAAGGTGAATGGCCTGACCGCGAAGCTGGGCGACCGCGCTCGGCCCGGCGACCTCATCGAGCTGGACGACCGGCCGCTCGCCCTGAGGGCCGCAGGCGCCGCGCCGCGGGTGCTCCTGTATCACAAGCCCGACGGCGAGATGGTGACGCGCTCGGATCCGGAAGGCAGGCCTACCGTGTTCCAGCGCCTGCCGCCGATCCCGGGTGGAAAGTGGGTGGCAGTGGGGCGCCTGGACATCAACACGGCGGGGTTGCTCCTGTTCACGGACTCCGGAGAGCTCGCCAACCGCCTGATGCACCCGCGCTATGAGGTGCAGCGGGAATACGCGGTGCGCGTGCTGGGCGCCTTGCAGCCCGAGGAGCGCCGCCGGCTCCTGGCCGGCGTCCCCCTGGAGGACGGCATGGCGCGCTTCGACACCCTCGAGCCCTCGGGCGCGGCGGAAGGCGCCAACCGCTGGTATCGGGTGACGCTGCGCGAAGGCCGCAACCGGGAGGTGCGGCGCCTGTTCGAGGCGCTCGGCCGCAAGGTCAGCCGGCTGCTGCGCGTGCGCTACGGGCCGGTCGAGTTGCCGCGGGACCTGCGTCCCGGGCAGTGGCACGAACTGGATCAAAAAAGCGTCGAGGCGATTGTGAAGACGGCGAAAAGCGGTTAAACTTCAAGCCGTTTCGTGTAGATGGGCTTCGGCCCATTTTTTGTTTGTGGCGAGCGCCCTCGAAGGCATCCTGGAGCCGACCCTGGCAGGTCTGGGGTTCGAACTGGTGGACGCGCAAGTGTCCAACCGGGGACGTTTCGTGCGCATTCTCATGGACAAGCCCGGCGGCATCACGGTGGACGACTGCGCGACCGTCAGCCGCCACTTGTCGCACCTGCTGGAGGTCGAAGGCATCGATTACGACCGCCTGGAGGTGTCGTCGCCGGGCATGGATCGGCCGCTGCGGCGGCCGGCCGACTTCGCCCGCTTCGCCGGCCGCAAGGTGGACGTGAGAATGCGGCTGGCGGATGCAACGGGCCGCAGGCGCTACGTGGGCGTGCTGCGCGGCATTGAGGGAGCCACGGCGACCGTGGAAGTGGACGGGGCGCCGGTGGCGCTGCAACTGGAGGGCATGGATCGGGCGCGACTCGTTCCGGACCTATGAGCATGGAGCCAAGATGAGCCGGGAAATACTGCTGCTGGTGGACGCGCTGGCGCGCGAAAAGAACGTCAACCGCGACGTCGTGTTCGGCGCGCTGGAGATGGCGCTGGCCTCCGCCACCAAGAAGCGCTTCACCGAGGACGTCGACGTCCGGGTGGCGATCGACAAGAACACGGGCGACTACGAAGCCTTCCGGCGCTGGCACGTGGTGCCCGACGACACGCCGGAGTGGAACACGGCGCAGATGCTGTCGCTCGAGGAAGCGCATGACCGCAAGCCCGACGCCAAGATGGACGACTATCTCGAGGAGCCGATCGAGAAGATCCCTTTCGGCCGCATCGGCGCGCAGACCGCCAAGCAGGTCATCCTGCAGCGCATCCGCGACGCCGAGCGCGAGCAGATCCTGAACGACTTCCTCGGCCGCGGTGACGAGCTGGTCACCGGATCGGTCAAGCGCATGGAGCGGGGAAGTGCGATCGTGGAATCGGGCCGCCTGGAAGCGCTGCTGCCGCGCGAGAACATGATCCCGAAAGAGAACCTGCGCGTCGGCGACCGCGTGCGCGCCTGGGTGGCGAAGATCGATCGCGGCGCGCGCGGCCCGCAGCTGATCCTGTCGCGCACCGCGCCGCAATTCATCATGAAGCTGTTCGAGCTGGAGGTGCCCGAGATCGAGGAAAAGCTGCTGGAGATCAAGTCCGCGGCGCGCGATCCCGGCGTGCGCGCGAAGATCGCCGTGCACACCAACGATCGGCGTATCGACCCCATCGGCACCTGCGTCGGCATGCGCGGCTCGCGCGTGCAGGCGGTGACGCAGGAGCTGGCCGGCGAGCGCGTCGACATCGTGCTCTGGTCCGCGGATCCGGCCCAGTTCGTCATCGGCGCGCTGGCGCCTGCAGAGGTCAGCTCGATCCTCGTGGACGAAGAAAAGCACGCCATGGACGTGGTGGTGGACGAGGAGAACCTGGCCATCGCCATCGGCCGCAGCGGCCAGAACGTGCGCCTCGCCTCCGAGCTGACGGGCTGGACCATTAACCTGATGACCGAAGAGGAATCGAACAAGAAACAGACGGAAGAGTCGACGCGCGTGCGCGAGCTTTTCATGCAGCGCCTCGACGTCGACGAGGAAGTCGCCAACATCCTCATCCAGGAAGGCTTCTCGACGCTGGAGGAAGTCGCCTACGTGCCGATCAACGAAATGCTGGAGATCGAATCCTTCGACGAGAACACCGTCAACGAACTGCGCAGCCGCGCGCGCAACGCGCTGCTGGTGCAGGCGATCGCCAGCGAGGAGAAAGTGGAGGGCGTCGACCAGAACCTGCTGCAGCTGGAAGGCATGGACACGCAGCTCGCCGCCAAGCTGGCCGAGGGCGGCGTGAAGACGCGCGACGACCTGGCGGATCTGGCCGTGGACGAGCTCTCGGAGCTGACCGGCATCGACGACGAGCGCGCCAAGAGCCTGATCATGGCGGCGCGCGCGCACTGGTTCGAGCAGGACGGCGAGGCGCAAATCAAGGAGGCGCAGTAAGGTGGCCATGACCAGCGTTGCGCAATTTGCCAGTGAACTGAAGATGCCGCCCGCGGTGCTGCTCGAGCAGCTGCGCGCCGCCGGCGTGGAAAAGCGCGCGGCCGACGATTCGCTGACCGAGAGCGACAAGGCGCGGCTGCTGGAGTACCTGCGCAAGGCGCACGGCTCCGTCGAGCCGAAGAACAAGATCACGCTCACGCGCAAGCAGTCGAGCGAAATCATCAAGAAGTCCGATACCTCGGGCCGGGCGCGCACCATCCAGGTGGAGGTGCGCAAGAAGCGCGTGTTCGTGAAGCGCGACCCCGCCGAGCTGGCGGCCCAGGAGCGCGCCAGCGAGGCAACGGCGCCGCCGCCGCTCGCCGAGACCCCCGCGCCGAAGCCGGCGCCGGCGCCCGCCGCGGCGCCGCGGATCGACGAGCGGGAACGGGCCCTGCGCGCCGATGAGGCGCGACGCAACGAGCAGCTCTCGGCGCTGCAGGCGGCCGAGCTGCGCGAGAAGCAGGAGCGCGAACGGCGCGAGGCCGAGCAGCGCACCGCGGAACGCGAAGCGCAGGTCGCGATCGAGAAAGCGCAGGCGCAGCCCGGGGCCGCGGCGCCGCCGGTCGAGGGCACGCTGCACGCGCCCAAGACCGACGCCAAGCCGGACAAGAAGCCCAAGAAGGCGAAGCCGACCACGACCATGCGCGACGACTCGGTGCGCCGGCGCACCATCAAGACGCGCGGCGACATGGGCGGCGGGGTTGGCGGATGGCACGCACGGGGCGGCGCGCGCCATCGCGGTGGCGCGGCGGCAGAGCAGCAGACGTTCAGTCAGCCCGCCGAGCCGGTGACGCGCGAGATTGCAGTCCCCGAGACCATCGCCGTGGGCGAGCTCGCGCACCGCATGTCCGTGAAGGCCGCCGAGGTGATCAAGGTGCTGATGAAGCTCGGCACCATGGCCACCATCAATCAGGCGCTCGACCAGGAAACGGCGATGATCGTGGTCGAGGAAATGGGCCACAAGGCGAAGCCGGCGAAGCTCGATGATCCCGAGGCTTACCTCGCGGAGACCACGCAGGATGCGGCACAGGAGGCGGTGGCGGGCGAGCCGCGGCCGCCGGTGGTCACGGTGATGGGCCACGTCGACCATGGCAAGACGTCGCTGCTCGACTACATCCGGCGCACCAAGGTGGCCGCCGGCGAGGCGGGCGGCATTACGCAGCACATCGGCGCGTACCACGTGGAGACGCCGCGCGGCGTGATCACCTTTCTCGACACGCCGGGCCACGAGGCGTTTACCGCCATGCGCGCACGCGGCGCGATGGTGACCGACCTGGTGATCCTGGTGGTGGCTGCCGACGACGGCGTGATGCCGCAGACGATCGAGGCCATCAACCACGCCAAGGCGGCCAAAGTGCCGCTGGTGGTGGCGATCAACAAGATCGACAAGGGCGAAGCCAACCCGGACAAGGTCAAGCAGGAGCTGCTGCAGCACGGCGTCGTGCCGGAGGAATTCGGCGGCGAAACGGCGTTCGTGCCGGTGTCGGCCAAGACCGGCAAGGGCGTGGACGATCTCCTGGAGCGCGTGCTGCTGCAGGCAGAAGTGCTGGAACTGAAGGCGCCCGTGGAGGCGCCGGCGCGCGGCTTCGTGATCGAGGCGCGCCTGGACAAGGGCCGCGGCCCGGTGGCGACGGTACTGGTGCGCGCGGGCACGCTGCGACGCGGCGACATCGTGCTGACCGGCGCCGTGTACGGGCGCGTGCGCGCCATGCTCGACGAGAACGGCCGCTCGATCGAAACCGCGGGACCCTCGATCCCGGTGGAGATCCAGGGACTGTCGGAAGTGCCGACGGCGGGCGAGGAAATGACGTCGCTCAACGACGAGCGCAAGGCGCGCGAGATCGCGCTGTTCCGCCAGGGCAAGTACCGCGACGTCAAGCTGGCCAAGCAGCAGGCGTCGAAGCTCGAGAACCTGTTCCAGCAGATGGGCGAAGGCGGCACGAAAGTCCTGTCGCTGGTGATCAAGGCCGATGTGCAGGGCTCGCAGGAGGCCCTGGTGCATGCCCTTACGCGCCTGTCCACGGACGAGGTGAAGGTCGGCGTCGTGCACGCCGGCGTCGGCGGCATCACCGAGTCCGACGTGAACCTGGCGCTGGCGGCGAAGGCGGTGATCATCGGCTTCAACACCCGCGCCGACGCGACGGCGCGCAAGCTCATCGAGAGCTCGGGCATCGAGGTGCGCTACTACAACATCATTTACGAGGCGGTGGACGAGATCAAGGCCGCGCTCTCCGGCATGCTGGCGCCGGAAAGGAAGGAGCAGGTGCTCGGCATGGTGGAAGTGCGGCAGGTGTTCCGCATCTCCAAGGTCGGCGCCGTGGCCGGCTGCTATGTCGTCGACGGGCTCGTGCGTCGCAATGCCCAGGTGCGCGTGCTGCGCGACAGCGTCGTCATCCACACCGGCGAGATCGAGTCGCTCAAGCGCTTCAAGGACGACACGCGCGAAGTCAAGGCCGGCTTCGAATGCGGCATGTCGCTGAAGAACTTCTCGGACATCAAGGAAGGCGACCAGTTCGAGGTGTTCGAAGTCCTCGAGGTGGCCCGCACGTTGTGAGCCGGGGCCGGCCGCAGAAGGTCGCCGACCAGATCCAGCGCGAGCTGTCCGTCCTCCTGAGACGCGAATTGCGCGACCCGCGCCTCGGCCTGGTCACCCTGACTGCCGTGGACGTGGCGCCCGACTTGTCGCACGCGCTGGTCTATTTCACCTGCCTCGACGCCGCCCAGGTCGAGCCCGCGACGGCGGCGCTGAAGGGCGCGGCCGGCTACCTGCGCACGCACCTCGCGAAGCGCATCAAGCTCTATACGACGCCGGAGCTGCGCTTTCGCTACGACGAATCCGTGGCGCGCGGCGCGCACCTTTCGCAGCTTATCGACAGCGTCCGCCCGAAGGACTGATGCGCCGCAGCCTGGATGGCGTGCTCCTGCTCGACAAGCCCGCAGGGGTCGGGTCGAACGCGGTCCTGCAGTCGGTGAAACGGCTGTATGCCGCCGCCAAGGCGGGCCACGCCGGCACGCTCGACCCGCTCGCCTCCGGTCTGCTGCTCATCCTGTTCGGCGAAGCCACCAAGTTCTCGCAGCTGGCGCTCGACGCCGACAAGGAATACCTGGCGCACGCGAGCCTCGGCGTCACCACGACGACGGCGGACGCCGACGGCGAGGTGCTCGAGCGCCGACCCTGCACGGCTCGCCTCGAGGACATCGAGCCGGTCCTGGCCGGGTTGCGGGGCGACCTGGAGCAGGTGCCGCCGATGTACTCGGCGCTGAAGCACGCGGGGCGTCCCCTGTATGCGCTGGCACGAGAAGGGCGCGAGGTCCCGCGCGCCGCGCGCCGCATCCGCGTGCATGCGCTGCAGCTCCTGCGATTCGAGAACGATGTCCTCGAACTGCTCGTTCGCTGCAGCAAGGGCACTTACGTGCGTACCCTCGTCGAGGACATCGGACGGGCGCTGGGCTGCGGTGCGCACCTCGCCGCGCTGCGGCGCACGCGTTCGGGGGTCTTTCGCGTCGAGGACGCGACGACGTTCGAGCAGCTGCAACGTGACGCGGCGCAGGCCCGCGACGCGAAGCTCCTGCCGGTCGAGCGGCTGCTCGATGGACTGCCACGCGTGGACCTGCCGGCCGCGCTGGCCGAGCGCTTCACGCGCGG
>JAOUGZ010000200.1 GCA_029865405.1 Betaproteobacteria bacterium | reverse complement strand
CTGCTGCGCGCCGCGGGCTACGGGCTTGCGCTCGCGGCAGTACAGACGGCGGTGATGCACGGCTCGTTGTGGGCGATGTGGCTCACGGGCGACATGAGCGGACGCGGCTCGCCGGGCGCCGAGGTCCTGGCCCGGCTGGGCGATCTCGCTTCGGGACTGGTGCTGGTCTGGGCGGTGCTGCGGCTGCTCAAGCGCGAGGGCGTGGGTCTCGGCGAGGGCCACGGGCGCATCGCGCTTGCCGGCGCCGTCCTGCTCGCGCTCATCTCACTGAAAGCGCCGGGCGTCGGGCCGGCGGCGGCGATCCTCGTGGTCGGGTTCGCCAACGGCAACCGCGTGCTCGCCGGGCTGGGCGTTTTCGCCCTGCTCGGCTACCTCTCGCACTACTACTACGCGCTGCACGCGACGCTGCTCGAGAAGTCGGCATTGCTCGCCGGCGCAGGGCTCGTGCTGCTCGCGGCGCGCTTCGCGCTGCGGCGCTGGTGGCCCGGTACGAAGGAGGTGGAGCATGCGTAAAGCGATCGCGATCCTCGCCGGCCTCGCCGTCCTCGGCGCGGCCAACTGGACCATCTATGCGCGCGAGCGGCTGCTCGCCGAAGGCGCCGTGGTGCTGCTGGAGCTGGCGCCGATTGACCCGCGCTCGCTGATGCAGGGCGACTTCATGGCGCTGCGCTTCAAGGTCGAGGTGGACGCCTTCGGCCGCGCGCGCAAGGAGGACCTCACCGACGGACGCATCGTCGTCAAGCGGGATGCGCGCGGCGTCGCCGCGTTCGTGCGCCGCGACGCCGGCGAGCCGCTGGCCGCGGACGAGCTGCGGCTGCGCTACCGGGTGCGCGACGGCCGCGTCAAATTCGCCACCAACGCTTTCTTCTTCCAGGAAGGGCACGCGCGCCTGTACGAGCGCGCGCGCTACGGCGAATTCCGCGCCGCGCGGGACGGCGACCTGCTGCTCACCCACCTGCGCGGCGAAGCGCTCGAACGACTCGGTCCGCGCTGACGCCAAGGCGCTATACTCGCCGCGATCAGAAATGGAGATAGGAGACGCTGCATGGCCCGCACCGGCAAGGCCGTCATCTGCCGCGAACTGAACAAGCCCGTCGTCGTCGAGGAAATCGCGGTCGACGCGCCCAAGCGCGGCGAAGTGATGGTGAAGATCGCCGCCTGCGGCGTGTGCCACTCGGATCTCTCCGCGACCAACGGCACCATCGCGCTGCCGCCGCCGCTGGTGCTCGGTCATGAGGGCGCGGGCGAGGTGATCGAGGTCGGCGAGGGCGTCACGGGCTTCGCCGCGGGCGATCACGTGGTCTCGTCTTTCATCTACATGTGCGGCAAATGCCGTTTCTGTGCGGGCGGGCGCCCGGTGCTTTGCCTGGAGCAGGGCAAGGCGCTCACCACGCCGCCGGAGGGCACGCCACGCGTGCACGACAAGGCGGGCAAGCCCCTCGGCATCTTCTCGGGCTGCGGCGTGATGGCGCAATACGCCACGCTGTCGGTGGACAACCTGGTGAAGATCGATGCGAAGATCCCGCTCGATCGCGCGGCGCTGGTGGGCTGCGCGGTGACCACCGGCGTGGGCGCGGTGTTCAATACGGCGAAAGTGGAGCCGGGGGCGAGCGTCGCGGTGTTCGGCTGCGGCGGCGTCGGCCTGAATGTGGTGCAGGGCGCGGCCATCGCCGGCGCCGAGCGCATCATCGCCATCGACACCTTGCAGGCGAAGCTCGACATGGCCAGGCGCTTCGGCGCCACCGACACGATCCTCGCCACGCCGGGCGAGGACACGGCCAAGGCATTGAAGAAGATGACCGGCGGCGGCCCGGACTATGCCTTCGAGTGCGTGGGCGCGGGCGCGCTCGCCGAGACCGCGTACCGGGCGATCCGGCGCGGGGGCAAGGCGGTGATCGTCGGCGTGGCGCGGCCGACCGACGCCGCCTCCTTCAAGCCGATGACCATGGTGTTCGAGGAAAAGAGCCTCCAGGGCAGCTACTTCGGCTCCTCGGTGCCGCGCATCGACTTCCCGCGCATGCTGCAGCTGTACATGGCGGGGCGCCTCAAGCTCGACGAGCTGATCACGCACCGCTACGGCATCGACGAGGCGCCGCAGGCCTTCGCCGACCTCGAGTCCGGACGCAACGCGCGGGGCGTGATCGTCTTCTGATGGCATCCATCGTTGCCGCGCGGCGCGGCCGCATCCTGGTGGTCGACGACCAGCGCGCGAACGTCGAGATGCTCGCCGAGCTGCTGCGCTCGCGCGGCTATCTGGTCGATGGCTGCTACGACGGAGAATCCGCGCTGGCCAAGATCGCGGAGATGAAGCCCGACCTCGTCATCTCCGACATCCGCATGCCGGGCATCGACGGCTACGAGCTCACGCACCGGCTGCGCGGGGATCCCGCCACCGAGCTGCTGCCGGTGGTGCTGGTGACCTCGCTCGAGGATCGCGACGGCCACGACGAGCGCGTCAAGGGCATCGAAGCGGGCGCGGACGACTTCCTCACCAAGCCGGTGCGCTACGCCGAGCTCTTTGCGCGCGTGCGCTCGCTCCTGCGCGTCAAGGTGCTGCAGGACGAGGTGCGCCGCCAGTCCACGGAGCTGCGCGAGTGGAACGAGCGCCTGGAGGAGCGCGTCAGGGAGCAGGTGGCGGCGATCGACCGACTGGCGAAGATGAAGCGCTTCTTCTCGCCGCCGGTGGCCGATGCCATCGTCGCCGGCGGCGTCGACATGCTCGAGCCGCACCGGCGCGAGATCACCGCGGTGTTCCTCGACCTGCGCGGCTTCACCGCGTTCACCGACCGCGCCGACCCCGACGAGGTGATGGACCTGCTCTCCGACTACCACCAGGCGATGGGGGTGCTCGTCGAGCGCTACGGCGGCACGCTCGAGCACTTTGCCGGCGATGGCGTCATGATCTTCTTCAACGACCCGATCCCGGTGGAGCGCGCCGCCGTCAAGGCGGTGCGCATGGCCATGGACCTGCAGCAGGCGTTCGCGCCGATCGCGCAGGCCTGGGAGAAGCGCGGGCACCACGTGACGCTCGGCGTGGGCATCGCGCAGGGCGAGGCGACGCTCGGCGTGATCGGCTTCGAGCAGCGCTGGGAGTACGCCGCGATCGGCGCGGTGCCGAACCTGGCGGCGCGATTGTGCGGCCAGGCGGGCGGCGGCGAGATCCTGATCGACGCCGCCACCTGCGCCGAAGTGGGCGACGCCGTCGAGGCCGCGCCCATCGGTCCGCTGCAGCTGCGCGGCATCACCCAACCGGTGAGTGCGTTCAAGGTGACGGGGATGAAATAGCCTCAAATAGGGACAGACCCTATTTACAGCCGAGCTTCGCTTCCTTCGCCTTCACCAGCGCGGTGATGGTTTCGTTCACCGGCGCCGCCACGCCGACCTTCTTGCCCACCCTGGGAATCGAGCCGTTGATGACGTCGATCTCGGACTTCCTCCCGGCCATCAGGTCGAGGAGCACCGAGGGCCGCGAGTTGGGGATCTTGGCGCCGAAGTCGCGCACGTAGGCAACCGGGTCGGAGAAGTCGAGCTTCACGCCCTTCTTCTTCGCAACGGCGTAGCCCTCAGCGGCGCAGGCTGCGGACACCTTCGACATCTCCGGGTCGTCCAGCACCTGCTTGATCGTGTACTCCATGATTCCGCACGGCCCTGAGTAGGCGCAGTTGCAGATCAGCTTTTCCCAGATCAGCTGGTCGATGTCGTCGAACACCTTGACCTTGAAGCCGGCGCCGGCCCAGGTTTCCTCGACCTTCTTCAGGCGCGGCGTGATCGGCCCGCCGAACTCGCCGAGGCGCACCAGTTCCATGCCGTTGTGATGCGCGTGGCCCGGCGCCTTCATTGACGCGCCGAAGCCGCCTACGACGCCGACCAGCACGCGCTCGCGCCCGAGGATCCCGGCCGCCGTCTCCGGGCCGCCGAGGCCGTTCTGGATGGAAAGCACCGGCGTGTCCTTGCCGAGAAGCGCTTTCACCGACTCGGCGGCCGGGGCCACGTGCATCGCCTTGGTGGCGAGCACCACGAGGTCGCAGGGCCCCGCATCCTTGGCATTCGTCGTGGCGTGGACCTTCACCGTGCGATCGCCCGATTTGCCTTCGAGGCGCAGGCCGTTCTTCTTCATCGCCTCGACGTGCTCGGCCCAGCGGTCGATTGCCCAGACCTCGTGCCCGGCGGACGCGAACAGGCCCGCGTACACCGAGCCCATCGCCCCGCAGCCAACGATCGCGATCTTCATAGAGTTAAATGAGGTCTGTCCCCATTTACGCGACCTCGAACAGCCCCGCCGCGCCCATGCCGCCGCCGATGCACATGGTGACCACCACGAGCTTCGCGCCGCGGCGCTTGCCCTCGATGAGCGCGTGGCCGACGAGGCGAGCGCCACTCACGCCGTAGGGATGCCCCACGGCGATGGCGCCGCCGTTCACGTTCAGCTTGTCGTCGGGGATGCCGAGCTTGTCGCGGCAGTAGAGCACCTGCACGGCGAAGGCCTCGTTCAGCTCCCACAGGTCGATGTCGGAGACTTTCTTCCCCGCCATCTCCAGGAGCTTCGGGACCGCGAACACCGGGCCGATGCCCATCTCGTTCGGCTCGCAGCCCGCCACCGCGAAGCCGCGGAACACGCCGAGCGGCTTCAGGCCGCGCTTCGCGGCCTCCTTGTCGCTCATCACCACCGCCGCCGAGGCGCCGTCGGAGAACTGGCTGGCGTTGCCGGCGGCGATCACGCCGCCCTCGATCGCCGGCTTGATCTGCGACACGCCCTCGAACGTGGTGTCCGGCCGGATGCCCTCGTCGTGCTCGGCGGTGACTTCTTTCATCGTCTCGACGTTGGTGTTCTTGTCGATCACCTTCATCTTGGTGGTGATCGGCACGATCTCGTCCTTGAACTTGCCCTCGGCGCGCGCCTTGGCGGCGCGCTGCTGGCTGCGCGCGCCGTAGCGATCCTGCAGCTCGCGCGAGATGTTGTACTTCTTCGACACGTACTCGGCGGTCTGCAGCATCGGCCAGTAGATCTCGGGCTTGTGGCGGTGGATCCACTCGTCCTGGGCGTGGAACTTGTTGGCCTCGTTCTGCACCAGCGAGATCGACTCGACGCCGCCGCCGACGAAGATCGTGCCTTCGCCCGCCAGCACGCGCTGCGCGGCGAGCGCGATGGTCTGCAGCCCCGAGGAGCAGAAGCGGTTCACCGTCATGCCGGGAACCGTCACCGGGCAGCCGGCGCGGATCGCGATCTGGCGCGCGATGTTGCCGCCGGTCGCGCCCTCGGGCGTGGCGCAGCCGATGATCACGTCCTCGACCTCGTCGGCGTCCACTTTCGCCCGCTCGAGCGCCGCGTGTACCACGTGCCCGCCCATCTTGGCGCCGTGGGTCATGTTCAGCGCGCCCCGCCAGCTCTTGCAGAGCGGCGTGCGCGCCGTCGAAACGATCACTGCGTCGGTCATGTCGAAGCCTCCTATCCGTTAAAGCGCTTGCCCTCTTTGGCGAGCTTCACGAGCAGCGGCGCCGGTTGCCACTGCTCGCCGTGGTAGCCCTTCTGGAACTTCTCGATCGCGGCCACCACCTTGTCCAGGCCGACGGTATCGGCGTAGAACATCGGCCCGCCGCGGTGCGCGGGAAAGCCGTAGCCCGCTAGGTACACCATGTCGATGTCGGAGGCCCGGAGCGCGATGCCCTCCTCGAGGATGCGCGCGCCCGTGTTGGCGAGCGCGTAGATGCAGCGCTCGACGATCTCCTCGTCGGAGATCTCGCGCGTCTGCAGGCCGTTCTCCCTGCGGTACTTGTCGAGCA
>JAOUGZ010000199.1 GCA_029865405.1 Betaproteobacteria bacterium | reverse complement strand
GACCGCGGGCACCCTGGTGATCTTCGAAGTGAAGCCGAACGGCTGGCACGGCCACCACAAGTTCGTCGGCGAGCGGCGCGTGCTGATGCTGAACTACATGACGGGCGGGGCGTCGCTCGCGCGCGAGCTCAAGCGCCACCGCTTCTCGGCGAAGGTGAAGGGGCTGAAGAAGCTTGTCGGGCTGTAGCGCCCGCTACACCCAGACCTGCAATACGTAGTCGTACGCCGCCTGCGCGTTGGTCATGTCCGCGCCCTAGATGGTGCGCGCATCGCCGGGCGGCGGGAGGTCGGACGGTGGGGCGGATCGCATGACGCGGAAGTCACCTAGGGTCTGCAGCACCGTCCGAGCCTCCGAAAGATCCGGCCAGTCGACACCTTCGGTCATGCGGGCACAGAGAGGCGCGAGCAAGTCTCGAGCGGCCTGCGGCTTGCCCTGCAAGGACCAGTACTCAGCGAGTGTCTTGGCGGCGCGAAGCGCCAATAGACTTGCTTCCTGCCTGCGCGCAATTTCGATCGCTTCGATCAAGGACGCTTCGATGGGTTCGAAAGCCGCGCCCTCCTTGTCGAGCACCAGGGCCTGGAGGCGGTAAAGTTCGGGCGCATAGTAATGCTCGCCGTGCTTCGCACGATGCGCGAGCGCCGCATCCAACCGCGCGCGCGCGCGCTCCACGTTGCCGACGGCGAGGTAGCCCTCGGCAAGGTTGGCCAGCATGCGACTGCTATGCGTGACTGCGCCGGTGGCATGGAGTTGCGCCAATGCCTGCTCCATGATCTCGATCCCCGCTGTGGCGTCGCCCAGCCGTCCGGTCGTCCAGCCCCTGATTTCCTGGCCGAAAGCGCTCCATTGCGGCAGTTTGTACTCCTGTGACAGGGACAGAATTTCCCTGCACATGCGATCGGCGCGGACCGCGTCGCGCAGGATCAGATGGACTAGTCCGACCGTCACGAGCGCGAACGCCAATCCGTGCGGGTCGTCGCGCCGGCGCGCATGCGCGACGCCGGCATCGGCGAGGCGGGCCGCCTGATCGGGAAATCCCATCAAGGACTTGGCCCAGGCGCCGAATACGCGACAGATCATTCCCGGGTGCTCGCCGTAACGCACGAAATCGGCATCGGGCATCCGGTCTGCGAGGGCGATACCGTGTTCGAGAAGGCGGTCGGCCTCGCGATGCTCACCGGCGCAGATCAACGTACATCCGAGCGCGCGATGCGCCAGCGCCGCTTCGACCGGTCGGTGCTCCGGCTCGGCCAGATCCATGAGCCGCCGCGCGTGGGCGAGCGTAGCGGGCAGGGGGTGGCGCATCAGGCTGTTGTTCCAGACCACTCGATGCGCAATGAAACGGCCGCGGGAATCCCCCAAGCGCTCGCACAGGTCCCGGGCCTGCGTGGCGCAGGCTTGCACGTTCGTCGAGCCCAGGCCATGCATCGCGATGAGCGGCACCGTCAGCGCAAGGCGAAGCGCCGCCTCGAGCTCGTCGCGCGCGCGACCCGGCGGCCGAGTCTCGAGCAGGGCGAGCGCACGCTCAAAATGCGCCGCAGACTCGTGGGACGCGCTGCGCCGCCAGGCGGTCTCGCCCGCCTTTTGCAGGAACAGTATCGCCTGCGGTGCGGCTCTTGCGCGCTCGAAATGCATCGCAAGCTGTGCCGCGATCTCGTCCAAGCGCTCGTCGAAGGCCTGCGCGAGCCGTTCGCCGATCAGCCGGTGCAGCTCCACGCGGCGCGCCGCGGGCAGCCGTTCGTAGAGCGCCTCGCGATACAGCGCATGCGCGAAGCTGAATCGGCCGGCCACGGTGCCGTCCGGCCACTCGTCGGTCCCGCTGGAGCACAGGAACCGATGGCGCCGCGTGATCTCATGGCACGCGGCGTCCGCCTCGGCGACCGATACTCCGGCGCCCGCCGCAATCGCGGCCGCCGAGAAGTCCGCGCCGGCGACGCTGGCGATCTCGAGCAGGCGTGCGGCCGCGGGCGCGATGCGCTCGATCTGCCGCTCGATGACCTGCTGCAATTGCCGTGGAAGGGCGAGCTCGCGCAATTGGGCGGATTCGCGCACCGACCATCGGTCGTCCTGGCATGCCAGTACGCCCTTGGCCACCAGTTCGTCGAGTACACCGAGCATGAAGAGCGGACTGCCCTCGGTCCGCCGATGGACCTCGGCCGCAAGTTGTGAGAGTGACCCCGCAGCCTCGGGGCGAGCGGCGAAGCGGGCGGCAATGAACTCGCCGACCGCGGACCGGCTGAGCGGCTGCAGCGCCACTTCCCGGATCTGCCCCTGTCGCCGCAATTCGTCGCCGATAGCGTGCATCGGCTGCAGCTCGACGGATCCCTCCGCGGGCCGGTAGGTGCCGATGACGAGGACACGTGCGCGTTCCGGCCGGCGTGCGAAGGAGGCGAGCCAATCGATCGTCGAAACGTCCGCCCAGTGGAGGTCCTCGAGCCACAGTACGATGGGAGATACGGCGGCGGTGCCCTCCAGCGCATCGGTCAGCTCGCGCAGCATTCGTTCCGGAGTCGCGCCTGCGGTGCGCCTTCGCAGCGCCCGAAGCCGCGAAGGCGCGACGGTCGTAGGCATCTGCACCAGCCACAGCGGCGCGTGCCTATCGAGCGCTTGCAGGAGCCTCTCGCCGTACGGGCCGCGGCAAGAGCGCGTCAGCGCATCGAGCACCGGGTGGTACGCCTCGCTTGCGCCGTAGTGCTCGGCGGTCTGACCCCAGGCAATGTGGATATCCGTCGCCTGCATGACGCGCGCAAGAAACGTGCGCACCAGCGCGGTCTTGCCAATCCCCGCCTCGCCATGGATCAGCACCACCTGCCGCGCGCCGGCGCACGCCAGAGCGAGCGCTTCGTTGAGCTGGCTGAGCTCGCCCTCGCGGCCGACGAGGAGGCCGTGCACCGGTTCGAAGTGGCTAGGCAACCGGCTGGTATCTGCTGAGGATCGGGGTCCTTCCGGCTGCGCAATGAATCGATAGCCGCGGCGATGCAGTGTCTCGATGTATCGCGGGCGCCGCGCGTTGTCGCGGAGCGCCTTGCGCAATTCCTGGATGCAGGTCACCAGCGCCGCATCGCCCACCGGCGTGCGCGGCCAGAGCGCGTCGAACAGCTCCTCCTTGGTGAGCACGCGTCCCCGCCGCGCGGCGAGAAAGCACAGCAGCGCAAGCGCCTTTGGCGTCAGCCGCACCTGCCGATCGCCTCGTGTCAGTCCGCCGCGCGGGTCAAGGCGGAACTGTCCAAACGTAAAGGCCTGATCCGGCATGGCGATCTCGAAGTCAGCCTAGCATGGAATTTCCCATACAAATCCCGTTTCTTGCCTATGACTTCCCGGGTACGCGGTTGCTAGAGTTGGCCGCGCTCGGGTTCGGCATGCGCCGCACCCGCGAATCTCTCGGAGGCCATCATGAGAATCGTCTATCCCCTAATAGTGCTGATCGCCAGTTTGCCTGCCATTCCAGGCGCATTCGCGCATGATGGCGATCCCGACAGGGGTGGAACGGCGGCGCGCGCGCAACTCGGAAAGGTGCACTTCGAGACCTCCTGCACCGCTGTGGCGAAGGACTTCGATACCTCGGTCGCGCTGCTGCATTCGTTTTGGGTCAAGGACGCGATCGAAGGTTTTCAGCATGTTCTGAAGAGCGACCCGCGTTGCGCGATCGCGTACTGGGGGATCGCAATGGCGCTGCAGCAGAATCCGCTTACCGGCCAGGCGCCGAACGCGGATGCCACGCGCCTTGCCCTGGCCGGCCTGGAGAAGGCGAAGGCGATTGACGCGGGAACGCAGCGCGAGCGGGACTACCTGGCCGCGATTGGGCTGATCTACAAGGACGCCGACAAGACGGAATTCCGGAGTCGTAGGCTCGCCTACGAGAAGGCGATGGAGGCACTCGTGCAGCGCTATCCGGAAGATACCGAAGCCGAGATCTTCTATGCGCTTTCGCTGCAGATGACGGCGGACCTTGCCGACAAGACCTTCGCGAACCAACTCAGGTCGACGGCCATCCTGGAAAAGTTCTTCAAGCTGCAGCCTGAGCACCCCGGCGTAGCGCACTATCTCATCCACGGCTACGACTACTCGGCGATTGCCCGGCGCGGCGTCGAGGCTGCGCGGCGGTACTCGCAAATCGCCCCGCGGCATCCGCATGCCCTGCACATGCCCTCGCACATCTTCACTCACCTCGGCAGCTGGCAGGATTCGATCGACGCCAATCGGCGCTCCTACACGGCCGCACAAGCCGAGTCGAACGGGCAGGAGCAGGCGCACGCAATGGACTACCTGGTCCACGCGCACCTGCAGATGGGCCAGGACGACGAAGCTAGACAAATCGTCGCTCAAGGCCAGGCCATCGACACGATCAATCCCGCGGTTTTTATCGGCCCCTACGCGCTCGCGGCGATGCCCGCACGCTACGCGCTTGAGCGCCGCGCGTGGAAAGAGGCCGCTAACCTCGAGCCACGTCCGAGCCGGTTCCCGTTCACCGTCGCCATCACCCATTTTGCGCGTGGGCTTGGATTCGCCCGCACCGGCGACACGGCGTCCGCGCAAGGCGAAGCGGCACGGCTCGCGGCGCTGCGCGATGCATTGAAGGAGCAGAAGAACACGTATTGGGCGAACCAGGTGGAGGTGCAACGGCTCGCCGTCGTAGGCTGGACGGCACTGGCAAACAACGCCCAGCAGGAAGCGCTTGCATCGATGCGCGCGGCCGCAGATCTTGAAGACTCCATGCAAAAGCACATTGTGACGCCGGCGCCTGTCGTGCCCGCCCGCGAGCTGCTGGGGGAAATGCTCCTCGAAGCCGGGCAGCCCCGCGAGGCCCTCGCCGCGTTCGAGTCCTCCGCGCAGCGCGAGCCGAATCGGCTGCGCGGGATGTACGGCGCCGGCCAGGCTGCCGCGCGCGCAGGGGAGCGCGCCAAGGCCAAGACGTACTATGCGAAACTGGCTGAGCTCGCCGTCAAAGCGGACATCACACGGCCGGAGCTCGAGCTGGCAAAGGCCTACGTCGCCCAGAACTGACCGGCTATTACGGAAGCCCGGAGGTTACCCTCAGACCCAGACCTGCAGCACGTAGTCGTACGCCGCCTGCGCGTTGGTCATGTCGACGCGCTGCAGCTTGATGCGGTAGCCGCCCTTTGCCTTCTTCAGGTGGTGCGTGTACTGCCCGGCGAAATGGCGCACGTCGTCGCGCCGCAGCTCCATCATGTGAAAGCGCGAGCGCACCGTGAGGTCGCCGTTCCTCGCCGCCTTGTCGACGATCACGTTCGACACCACGTGGTTGGTGCCCCACAGGGGGCGCTGCGACCAGGCGTCCGGGTGCAGCACGCGGCGCATGCGCACCGTCATCAGGTTCCTGTCCTCGGCGAAGATCGCCGGCTGCCCGTCCCAGGTCTTGTAGGAAGCATCCGGCGGCATCCAGTAGATGCCGTCCGCCGCGAAGAGGTCGATCCAGTCCTGCCACTGCTTGTCGTCGAGCAGCGCGGCCTGGCGGTAGAGGAACTGCTCGGCGTCGTGCTGCGCCCTGGCGCTCACCGGCCGTTCCCCATGTACGCCGCCCAGGCCTTCATCTGGTTGCGCATCGGCGCTTCCGAGGTGCCCATGTTGGGCCCGGTCTCGACGACGCCGTCCTTCTCGATGTCACGGCCGTGGAAGCGCCCGAAGCTCACCCAGTCGCCGCCATCGGACGCCAGGCCCTGGTGGCATTTCCAGAAGTTCTCCAGGTCGTCGGCGTTGATCAGGGTCGAGGGCGAATTGACCAGGTTGTAATAGGCGAGCGAGCGCCGGTAGATGGCTTCCGGCG
>JAOUGZ010000198.1 GCA_029865405.1 Betaproteobacteria bacterium | reverse complement strand
ACCACCGTTGCCTCGAACGCGATCCTCGAGCACAAGGGCGCGCGCGTCGGGCTGATCACCACGCGCGGCTTTCGCGACGTGCTGGAGATCCGCACGCTGCGCATGCCGCGGCTCTACGACATCGGCTGGACCAAGCCCGCGCCGCTGGTCGAGCGCTACCTGCGCAAGGTGGTCGACGAGCGCATCGACGCGCGCGGCAGGATCGAGCGCGCGCTCGACGCCGGCGAGGCCGAAAAGGTGGTCGACGCCCTGCTCGCCGAGCAGGTCGAGGCGATCGCGGTGTGCCTGCTGCACTCCTTCACCAACCCGGTGCACGAGCAGATGATCGCCGGGATCATCCGGCGCAAGGCGCCCGGCCTGCCCACCAGCATCTCCTGCGAAGTGCTGCCCGAGATCAAGGAGTACGAGCGCACCTCGACCACCGTGGTCAACGCCTATGTCATTCCGATCGTCGGGCGTTACCTGCGCGCGCTGCGCAAGGGCCTCGACGAGGCGGGCATCGAGGCGGGCCTGCTGCTGATGCAATCCAACGGCGGGCTGACCACCGACGCAGCCGCCGCCGAGCGGCCGATGAACATCATCGAATCGGGCCCCGCCGGCGGCGTGGTCGGCGCGCAGGCGCTCTCGCGCGCCGGGCGCCTGCCCAGGCTGATCACCTTCGACATGGGCGGCACCACCGCCAAGACCTCGATGGTCGAGGACGGCGAAGTGCTGCGCACCGCCGAATACTCGGTGGGCGCGGGCATCATGATCGGCTCGCGCCTGCTCACCGGCGCCGGCTATACGCTCAAGGTTCCGGCCATCGACCTGGCCGAAGTGGGTGCCGGCGGCGGCTCGCACGTCTGGATCGACAGCGGCGGCGCGCTGCAGATCGGGCCCGAGAGCGCCGGCGCAGTGCCCGGCCCGGTGTGCTACGGCAAGGGCGGCACGGTGCCCACCGTGACCGATGCCAACGTGCTGCTCGGCTACATCAACCCTGCGCACCTGGTGGGCGGCGCGCTGAAGCTGAACGCGGAACCGGCGCGGCTCGTGTTTCAGCGCGAGATCGCCGACCGGCTGGGCATGAGCCTCGAGCAGGCCGCCTACGGCGCGCACCAGATCGCCGCCTCCAACATGATTCGCGCGATCAAGGCCGTTTCGACCGAGCGCGGGCGCGACCCGCGCGAATTCGCGCTGTTCGCCTTCGGCGGCAACGGGCCGCTGTTCGCCTGCGGCATGGCGAGCGCGCTGGGCATGAAACGCATCGTGGTGCCGCCCTCGGCGGGCCTGTTCTCGTCCTTCGGCCTGCTGTACGCCGACGTCGAGCATCATTACTCGCGCACCTTGCGGCGGCTGTTGCGCGGCGCCGACCTCGACGAGGTGCAGCGCGCCTGGGATGCGCTCGCCGCGCAGGCGCTGGCGCAACTCGCCGCCGAAGGCTTCAGTGGTACGCGGGCGCGATTGCGCCGCTCGGCCGCCCTGCATTATCACGGCCAGAGCTTCGACCTGACCGTGCCGGTGCCCGACGGCCCGCTCGACGCAGCCATGGCGGCGCGGCTCGAGGAGGCCTTCGGCCGGGAGCACGAGAAAACCTACGGCCATCGCGCGAGCGCCGACGAGCCGGTCGAGCTGGTGTCGATCCAGGTGGTCGGCCAGGGCGTGCGCGAGGGCCCGAGCGTCCCCGAGCGCGTGCGCCCGAGCCGCGGCGAGCCCGTTCCCCCGCCGCCGCGCCGGGCCTATTTCGGTACCTGGATCGAGACTCCGGTTGTGCGGCGCTCCGATCTCGCGCAGCCGCGCTCAGGGCCACTCATCGTCGAGGAGTACGACGCCACTTGCGTGGTGCCCCCGGGGGCGAAAGCCGAGCTCGACGCCGGCGGCAACATCATCATCGCGCTCGGGTAGCGACCTGCAGGCGTTTGCCGCATTTTGTATGCCGATATCATGACGGCTTACTTTTATGGTATTATCCTACCTTCCTAGAAATATATGAGTTTTTCATGGATTCCTACATGACCGTCAAGGGCCAGATCGTGATTCCCTCGAAGATCCGGCGGAAGTTTGGCATCAAGGAGGGCACGCGTGTGCAGGTGGAGGTTGATGAGCAGGCGCATCGAATCATCCTGACACCTGTCACTGCGGATTACATCCAGAATCTGCGCGGGAAATACAAAGGCAAGCGCCTGTTGACGGCGCTGGCGGCCGAGAAGAAACGCGAAAAGGAATTGTGATGCCGCGCAAGCCAAAGGCGCTGGTGCTCGATTCGTGGGCGGCGCTGGCGTATCTCGGCGACGAAGCATCCGCACAGGAGGTCGCCGACCTGATCACGATCGCCCATGAAAACCGCATTCCGATGGTCATGTCCGTCGTCAATGCGGGAGAGGTCTGGTACATCCTTGCCCGGGAGATTTCGGAGGCGCAAGCCGACAACGCGGTGACCGATCTGACGGGTCTGGGCATCGAATTGGTTGACGTGGATTGGCCCCTCACGCGGATGGCGGGAACATTCAAGGCGCGGCACAAAATGTCGTACGCGGATTGCTTCGCCGCGGCACTCGCGAAGGACCGGAAATCCGACCTTGTCACCGGAGACAAGGAATTCAGGCAGGTCGAGGCGGAAGTCAGTATTCGCTGGCTCTGATTGTTTTGCAAGAGAGACATCGAAGGCAAGCAGCGGCCCTGCCGCGCCTCACCCCGCCGCCACCCGCGGGATCCACAGCGCGAGCGCCGGCCAGTACCACAGCGCGGCGATCATCAGCAGCATGGTCAGCACGAACGGCGCCGCGCCGATGATGACGTCGTCGATGCGGCCGCGCTCGCGCAGGCCCTGCACCACGTACAGGTTGATGCCGACCGGCGGCGTGATCATCGCCGTCTCCAGCAGGATCACGATCAGCACGCCGAACCAGATCGGGTCGAAGCCCGCCTTGATCATGATCGGCGCGATGATCGGCACCGTGGCCACCATCATCGACAGCGTCTCCATGAACATGCCGAGCACCAGGTAGAACAGCACCACCGCCACGAACAGCTGCGCCGGGGTCAGCCCGAGCTGGGTGACGTAGCGATTCACCTGCGCCGTGAGACCGATCGAGGTGATGACGAAGTTGAGAAAGTAGGCCGCGATCAGGATCGCCATGATCATCGCGCTGGTGCGCATGGTGCCCTCGAAGGCCTGCCCCAGCATGCGCAGCGTCAGCTTGCGGCGCACGGCGGCCACGCCGAGCGCGGCGAGCACCCCGAGCGCCGCCGATTCCGTGGCGGTGGCCCAACCGGCGTAGATCGAGCCGATCACGGCGAGAAAGATCACCAGCGGGGGCACGAGATCGGGCAGCGCGTGGATGCGCTGTGTCCAGGTGGCATGGGTGCGCCGGCCGCCGAGCTGCGGCCAGATCAGGCAGATGGCGAGGATCGTCAGGCTGAACAGGATGGCGAGGACCAGCCCCGGGATGATGCCGGCGAGGTACAGCTTGGGAATGGAGGAGTCGGTCAGCACGCCGTACACGATCATGTTGATCGAGGGCGGGATCAGGATGCCGAGCGTGCCGCCCGCGGCGATGGTGCCGAGGAACAGCCGCTCGGAGTAGCCATGCTTGCGGATCTCGCCCATCGCCACGGTGCCGATGGTGGCGGCAGTGGCGACGCTCGAACCCGAGGTCGAGGCGAACATGGCGCAGGCGGCGATGTTGGAGTGCATCAGCCCGCCCGGCAGCCACGGCACCCACAGCACGAGCGCGTTGTACATGCGCTCCGCGATGCCCGAGCGCAGCAGAATCTCGCCGAGCAGCACGAAGAACGGGATCGCCACCAGCAGGAAATTGTTCGAGGTGGCCCACGACATCTCGCCGATGGCGAGGGTTAGCGGCAGCTTCGAGTAGATCTCCGAAAGCGCCAGGCCGAGCACGCCGAGCCCCGCCGCGACCGGCACCGCCAGCGCGAGGACCACCAACAGCACGCCGAGCGCGGTCCAGATCACCGCGCGTCCGCCTCGAGCGAGCGGCGCGCCTTGACGTCACGCACTTCCTCGGCGACGTCCTCCTGGGCGGAGCGCGTGCTGATGGCGCGCGTCGCCTCGCCGCTGCGGCCGCGCAGCACCAGGCCGAGCGCGTGCGCGAACAGCAGCGCGCCGACGGTCACGAACAGCGCCAGGCCGAGGATCCAGATTGCCTGCGGGATGACGGTCGGAATCTGCAGCGCCGACTGGCTGCGCGAGCCGGCTTGCCACGACTGCAGCAGCACGTTCCAGCCGTGGCGCGCGATCAGGCCGAAGAAGCCGATGAACAGCGCCAGGCCGAGGAAGTCGAGCAGCAGCCGCAAGCGCAGCGGCAGCAGCACGTACAAGGAGTCGATGCGGATGTGCGCCCGGGCGAGCAGCGCGGCGGCCAGCGACCACGCCGTGGCGATCGCCAGCGCGTAGCCCGCCAGCTCGTCGGCGCCGCCGATCGAGGTGCCGAAGAACTTGCGCAGCACGACGTCGACGCCGATCAGGAACGCGGCGAGCAGGATCAGCGCGCCACCGAACCAGGTGCTCCAGCGCGTCACCTGGAGCACGCCCCGCATCAAGGCCTGCATGACCTCCCCCCTGGACGTCCGGATTGCGCGGCGCCGGCGCCCCGCGCGAGGGACAGCGGCGCCGGCGGGGGCTCAGTTCACCGCGACGGAAAGACCGAGCGCCTTACCCACCGTGGCGTTCCACTCCCTGGCGCATTCGGCGCCGCAGCGCTTGGCCCATCCGGGAAGGACCGCGCTTTCGACGAGCTTCTTGTGCTCCGCGGCCTCCGAGGCCTTCACCGGCACGATCGTCAGGCTGGCCATCTTGCCCAGGGTGCAGGGCTGGCGATTGGTGTTGCAGTTGTCGGCCTCCGCGGTGGCCTGCTTCAGCGTGCGCCACATCTTGTCCTCGTACTGCTTGAACTGCGCCAGCATGAACGCCTGCGTGCGCGCGTCGATGCGCTTCCAGGTATTGAGGTTGACCGCCAGCACGTTGATGCTCCAGCCGAGCGACATCGGGTAGAGCGACTTGGTGACTTCGGGCCAGCCGGCAGTATTGCCCGACAGGCTGCCGGTCACCGCGCAATCGACCACGCCGTTGTTGAGAGCCGGCACGACCTCGGCGAAGGCCATGCTCACGGCGGTGGCGGGAACGCCGGCCAGGAAATCGCGCATCGTATTGTTGAAAACGCGGATCTTCTTGCCCTTCAGGTCGCTCAGGCCGCCGATCATGCCGCGGCACCAGAACACCTGCGGCGGGTTGCCGCCGAAGGCGAGCAGCTTGGCGTTCCAGTTCTTCTGCATCTGGCGGTCGATCACCTCGCGGTACGCATCGCACGCGGCGCGCGCGCGATCGGTGTTGAGCGTCAACCCGGCCAGGTCGCAGCCCTCGAAGCGCGGGTCGTCGCCCGCCATCTTCGAGATGTCCATGCCGGCGAAGTCCATCACGCCGAGCCGCAACAGGCGCAGCATCGTCTTGTCGTCGATGCCCATCTGGTCGAGCGGCGTGATGTCCGTGGTGATCGCGCCATTCGATGCCTTGGGCATCGTCTCGCGCCAGAACGGCACCTCGTCGACCATCGAGGCGACGGTCGGTCCGTTCAGGCCGATCGCCTTGAAGTGCAGCTTTTGCAGGTCCTGCGCCAATGCGCCGAACGAAACCGCTGTACCCAGAACAACGCCGCTCAGCAGACGATGCAGCATGGTGCGCTCCTGTGACGAGAGGGGATGGGGTCGACCGGATTGCTTGAGGGCAAAATAGCCCAGCCAAGGCACTTCCGCAAGGGACGCGTGACAGGGATCGCGCGCGCGAAGGTATAGTAGCCGCTCGCCGATGTCCCA
>JAOUGZ010000197.1 GCA_029865405.1 Betaproteobacteria bacterium | reverse complement strand
GTCTCGTCGCGCACCCAGGTGCCGATCTCGCCGCGCGAGCGGTAGGGGCGCAGCTCCGTGATCACCACGTCGGGCGCCAGCGCCTTCATGCGCTGCTGGCCCTCGTCGCCCGACGAGGATACGAGCGCGCGCTTCACCCCCGCCTTGCGCAGGATCTCGACCGCGGCGGCCGGGGGCAGCATCTCCCAGGCGTCATGGCTGTAGTGCAGGTGCGCGTCGAAGATTGGAAGCTCGGCCGCGCCGGCGAGCGGCGCCCACGCCAGCGCCACGAGCATTGCCCTAGGAAACATAGCCCTACCTCCGCGTCGCCGGCAGGGTGAAGTAGAAGGTCGCCCCTTGCCCGTGCGCCGATTCTACCCAGATGCGCCCGCCGTGCCGGCGCACGATGTGGCGGCAGCCCGGCAGCTCGCGCGCGCCGCTGGCGGCGTGGAAAACCTCCCGATGATGCTGCGCGTCGACGCCCGTGCCGTTGTCGCGCACCGAGAACAGCCAGTCGCGGCCCACCGGGCGCGCCGAAACGTGGACGATCGGCGTCTCCGCGCCGCGATGGCGGACCGCATTGCCGATGAGAACGCGGAATACCTGCTCGAGCTGGGCCGCGTTGGCGCGCACCCGGGGAAGCGAGCCGCCGTGCACCGCGGCCCCCGCGGCCTCGAGCACCGGGCGCAGGCTGGCGAGCGCGCGCGCCAGCACCTCGTCGCATTCCATCTGGCGCGCAAAGCGCGGTGTCAGCGCAATGCGCGCAAGCGCCCAGAACGCCGTCAGCAACCGCCGCAACTCAGACATCGGAACGACCAGGGACCATGCCATGCATTGTTTCATTCCCGGCGCTGCTATATTGGGACATGGACAATGTTTCACTAGACGACATCCGCGCCGCCGCGGCGCGCATCGCCGGCGCGGTCGAGCGCACGCCGTGCCTGCACAGCCGCACGCTCTCGCGCCTCACCGGCTGCGAGCTGTGGCTGAAGTTCGAGAACCTGCAGTTCACCGCCTCGTTCAAGGAGCGCGGCGCACTCAACAAGCTGCTGTCGCTTTCCGAGGCGGAGCGCCGGCGCGGCGTCATCGCCATGAGCGCCGGCAACCACGCGCAAGGGGTCGCCTACCATGCCGCCCGCCTGGGCATCCGCACCGTGATCGTGATGCCGCGCGGCACGCCCAACAACAAGATCTCGAGCACGCGCGTGCATGGCGCGGAGGTGGTCCTCGAAGGCGCCACGCTGTCGGAAGCCGGCGCGCACGCGCGGGAGCTCGCGGCGCGCGACGGCTACATATTCGTTCACCCCTACGATGATCCCGCGGTCGTCGCCGGCCAGGGCACGGTCGGCCTGGAGATGCTCGAGGACGTGCCCGACCTGGAGATGCTGGTGGTGCCGGTGGGCGGCGGCGGCCTCGCCTCGGGCATCGCCGTTGCGGCCAAGGCGCTGCGCCCCGAGGCGCACGTGTTCGGCGTGGAATCGAGATCCTGGAGCGCCATGTACCAGCGCATGCACAACCTGCCGGTGCAGGTGGGCGGCGACACCATCGCCGAGGGCATCGCGGTGCGCGACGTAAGCGCGCTCACGCTCGAGATCTGCAGGCGCTGCCTGGACGAGGTGCTGCTCGTCGACGAGGAGATCATCGAGCGCGCCATCGTCGCCCTGATCGAGATCGAGAAGACGGTGGCCGAGGGCGCGGGCGCGGCCGGGCTCGCCGCCGTGCTGGCGTATCCGCAACGTTTCGCCGGCCGGCGCGTGGGCATCCCCATTTGCGGCGGCAACATCGACGCGCGCGTGCTCTCGGCGGTGCTGATGCGCGGGCTGGTGCGCGATGGGCGGCTGGTGCGCATGCGCGTGCTGATGCCCGATCTCTCCGGCAGCCTCGCCAAGGTGGCGGCGCTGATCGGCGAAGCGGGCGGCAACATCGTCGAAGTGCAGCACCAGCGCGTCTTCGGCACCGCGTCGGTCAAGACGCCGGAGGTGGAGTTCGTCATCGAGACGCGCGATCGCGAGCACACGCGCGACATCGTGGCGCACCTCGGCCGGCACGGCGCCAAGGCGCTGCTCGACACCTAGGCGGCGGGTTCCGAGATCTCGACCAGGTTGAGGTCGGGGTCGCGCACGTACACCGAGCGGATTCTCGACACGGCGCCGGTCTTCATCACCGGGCCTTCCAGGATCGGTACCTGCGCCGCCTTCAGCTTCGCGATCACCTGCTCGAGCGGCGCCGCGGCGATGAAGCACAGGTCCAGCGTACCGGGCGCCGCGACGTGCGCGCGCGGCGTGAACTCCCTGCCCCACTCGTGCAGGTTGATCTTCTGGTTGCCGAACTTGAGCGCCTGGCGCGTCTCGGTCGGCGTCTTGAACGATTCCAGCTTCATCCCCAGCACGTCGCGGTAGAAGCGGATGCAGCCCTCGAGGTCGCGCGTGGTGAGGACGATGTGGTCGAGGTGGTCGATCACTTGCGTTTCAGCATGCGCAGCGGGTTGTACTCGATCACCGTCTCGCCGCGCTGGTTCACGACCTTGTTGGCGAAGCGCACCAGGCCGCGGTCGCCCTTGGAGGTGAGGCGGCACTCGGTGACCTCGACTTCGACGTGGATGGTGTCGCCGACCACGGTCGGCCCCTTCACATCGAGCGTGGCGTTGAGGAAGGCAAGGCCCGTGTCCTGCATTGAAGGCAGGAGCAGGCCTTCGGCGAACGAGTAGACCAGCGCCCCGGGCACCGGCCGGCCCTTGATGGCGCGGCTCGAGTCGTCCTCCACCGCGAACAGCTCCTCGGTGAGCCAGGTGAGATTGACGAAGCCCGCGAGGTCCGCCTCGGCGATGGTGCGGCGATGCGTGCGAAAGCGCATGCCGACCTTGAGATCGTCGTAGCAGTAGCCGCGGCCGATGGGGTGGACGTTGTCGCTCATGTCAGAAGATGGTGTAGGCGCCGTCGATGACGAAGTGGTCGCCCGTATGGTAGCTGCTCGCGTCGCTCATCAGGTAGACGGCGATGCCGGCGAAATCCTCCTTCTTCCCCCAACGCCGCAAGGGGATCCTCGGCAGCACCGCGGCGGCGAACTTCGCGTCGCCGATGGCCGCGGCGGTCATGTCCGACTCGATCCAGCCGGGCAAGATGGAGTTGGCGGTGACCTGGTAGCGCGCCATTTCCACCGCGAGCGCGCGGATCATGGTGAGCATCGCGCCCTTGGTCGCGGCGTAGCTCGCGGCGCGCGCCGCGCCGTGGATCGCGGCGCTGCTTGCCATGCCCACCAGTCGCCCACCGGCATCGCCCGCCTTGGCGCGCTCGGACATGTGGCGCGCGGCGGCGCGCAGGGTAAAGAAGGCGCCGTCGAGGTTCACCTGCATGACGCGGCGCCATTCCTTCGTGGAGAGCTGGGCGAGCGGCGCGCGCGCCTGGCTGACCCCGGCGTTGGCGAAGCAGCCGTCGATGCGGCCCATCGCCCTGATGGCGTCGGCGAAGCACTTGTCGACCTGCGCCTCGTCGGTCACGTCGCAGCGCTGCGCGAGCGCGCGCCGGCCATGCTTCTTCAATTGCTTCTCCGCCGCGGAAGTCTTCTCGGCGTTGGAGCCCCAGATCACCACGTCGGCCCCGGCCGCCGCCAGCCCCTCGGCCATGCCCAGGCCGATGCCGCCGTTGCCTCCCGTGACGAGCGCGACCTTCCCCTCGAGGTCGAATGCGCTCATTTCTTCTCGAAGTGCGACCTCGCCTTGTTGAAGGCCTCCTGCATGCTCTTCAGCGCCGCGTCAGTGCCGCGCATCATGTCCTGCCAGGCGTCCGCGGAGGCGTTCTGCAGTAGCTTCATCTGGTAGAGCGTTTCGTCGCGTCGGGAGTTGAGCGCGGCGAGCTGCTTCTCGTACTCGGCCTTCATGTGAGACTGCGCCTCCTGCGCTTTCGCTTCCCACTGCTTGGCCTCGGCGTTCCACTGGTCGAGCTGGGCCTTCAGCTTCTTCACGTATTCGTCGCGGTTCATCGTGTCGACCTCCTCTTGTGGAATTACCTTTTATTTTAGCCATAATGCCTCTCATGCTCTTCCCCGATTTCTCGCTCGAGCATGTCGCCGTTTCCGCGGGCAAGCTGCGCCTGCGGCGCGGCGGCTCGGGCCCGGCGCTTCTCCTGCTGCACGGTAATCCGCAGACCCATGCCATGTGGCACAAGGTGGCGCCGGAGCTGGCCAAGCGCTATAGCGTCGTCTGCCCCGACCTGCGCGGCTACGGCGGCTCGTTCAAGCCGCTCGTGACCGCGGACCACGCGCCCTATGCGAAGAAGGAAATGGCCAAGGACATGGTCGAGCTGATGGCGGCGCTCGGCCACCCGACGTTCACCGTTGCAGCCCACGACCGCGGCGCGCGCGTCGCGCACCGCCTCGCGCTCGACCACCCGCAGTGCGTGAGCAAACTGGTGGTGATGGACATCATTCCGACGCTCGAGCATTTCGAGCGCACCGACATGGCGATGGCCCTGGGCTACTACCACTGGTTCTGGTTCGCCCAGCCGCACCCCTTCCCGGAGAACGTGATCAATGCCGCGCCGGACGCCTGGTGGCGCGCACACACTTCGCGCGAGCCCAAGCCCCCGGATTTCTTCGCCAAGGAAGCGCTCGCCGACTACCTGAGCGCCGTGCATGATCCGCAGATGATCCAGGGCATGTGCGAGGACTACCGCGCGGCGGCGAGCATCGATCTCGAGCACGACCGCGCGAGCCGCACGGCCGGCGAGAAGATCCGCTGCCCGCTGCTCGTGCTCTGGGGGAAGAAGGCGAAGATCGAAGCCTGGTACGACGCGCTCGCGATCTGGAAGAACTACTGCGCCGCCGCGGTGAGCGGCGGCGCGGTCGATTCAGGCCACTACCTCGCCGAGGAGGCGCCGGCCGAGGTGCTCGCGCACCTCGGCGCCTTTTTCTCGGCCTGAGCGCCTAGCGCCAGAAGCGCCACCAGGAGCGGCCGTTCCGATGGTCGTCGTCGGCCCGCGCTTTCCGGTGCTTGTGGCCGTCGTCGTCGGCCCGCGCTTTCTTGTTCTTGTGGTCGTGGCCGTCGAAGTGCCTGTGATGACGCTTGTGCGGGATGACCTTGAGCATGCCACGGCCCTCGAAGGGCGTGCCGGCCGTGGTCTTGCCCTTGAGGATGCCCTCCGAGTCGCCCAGCTCGAACTGGGCCTGATTGTTGTCGAACTCGCAGATCAGGTCGGGCCGTCGGTCGCGGTTCACGTCGATACCCCGCGTCGCGCACTTGCGCAGGCTCCGCTCGTCGCCCGTCTGGCCGAAGGTAAGCGAGCTCACCTCTACGGCGAGTGCGTTGAAGTCCTTCGACGAGAGCAGCGCGACCGGGATGGCGTGCCTGCCCTTGGGATCCAGGCGCACGATCATGCCGCGCCCGGGCTTGACGTCGATGTTGATGTGCTGCACCTCCCCGACCGGGAGCGGGACCGGGACCGGGTCCGGCGTCGGGGCCGGCGTCGCAACCGGGTCCGGAGCCGGAGCCGGCGGCGTGACCGGATCGGGCGCGGGCGCCGGCGGCGCTTCCTGCGGCGACACGTTGCTCACGATAAGCGTGTAGGTGCCGGTGAGGTTGCCCCGGCTGACGTTCACCAGGCCCCCGTCCAGCACCGGGAGATAAGGGAACACGCCGGGATTCGGCTGGGCGGTCACCGCCACGTAGTAAATGCCGGTGGCGGGAATCCTGAAGTTCTCGACGTACGGGTCAAGCGAGGTCGACGAGCCAGGATCGAGCGACGGCAGGCTGGAGTCGTCCACGCTTGATGCGACCGTCAGGGCCGGCGTGGGAAGCAACACCGTCAGCCACGTGTCGATGCTGCCATTGCCGTCGACGTCGAAG
>JAOUGZ010000196.1 GCA_029865405.1 Betaproteobacteria bacterium | reverse complement strand
GCTGTGCACCTCGTCGCCCATCAGCAGCGCCTGCGACTGGATGCTTCTCAGGTCGACGCCGCCCTCGAGCCCGGCGAGCGCCGCCTTGAGCGCCGGGGCGACGGTCGAGCCCAGCCAGCGCAGCTTCGTGATCACCTCCGGGCCGAACGCGCCAAAGCGCAGCACGCGGCCGATGCCCTCGCTCAGGTTGGTGTAGGCGCTGTGGCCGTGCGCGGCGTCGCGCACCACGAACAGCGGCATCGACGGGGAGATCGTCCCGGACATCGGGCCGACGGCGCCGAGGTCGTGGTTCTGCACGAAGCGTACCTCGCCCGCGGCAAGCCGGGCGCGCGCCTCGGCTTCATCGCGCGCCCAACCCTCGTACAGCATGGCGCCGATGAGCGTGCCCTTCATCGGCTCGCACATCGCATCCCAGGCAAGCGGCGCGCCAGCGTGCGTCAACGTGCGCGCGCCGCCCGCCCAGAGCCGCGGCCAGACCTCGTCGGCGCGCAGCACGACGTCGACGAGGCGCGGCCGCGCGGCGAGCATGCGCGCGACCGCGGCATCGTTCGCCGCGTCGACGGCCGTTTCGCCGGCCAGTCGCGCGAGCGCGCGCGCCAGCGCCGGATCGCCGTCGCCGACCGGACGCCAGTCGATGTGGCTCACGGCCGCGCCGGACAGCCGCGGGCCTGCCGCCAGGCGCTCGAGGCCGAGATTGAGGATCGCGGGCGTGCGCGCGAGCAGCGCGTGCTTCATGCCGCGCGCCGCGCGCTCAGCCGAAAATGACCTTCGGCAGCCAGGTCGCCATCTCGGGGAAGAACGTCAGAATCACCAGCATCAGCAGCTGCAGGATGACGAAGGGCACCACACCGCGATAGATGTGCATGGTGGTGACTTCGGGCGGCGCGACGCTGCGCAGGTAAAAGAGCGCGTAGCCGAGCGGCGGCGTGAGGAATGAGGTCTGCAAGTTGACCGCGATCATGATCCCAAGCCACACCGGGTCGAGGCCGAACTGCAGCAGCACCGGGCCGACGATCGGCACGACGACGAACAGGATCTCGATGGTGTCGAGGAAGAACCCGAGCACGAACAGCAGCCCCATCACCACGATCATCGCGCCGATCACCCCGCCGGGCAGCCCGGTGAGGAACTTGTGCACCATGTCGTCGCCGCCCAGCCCGCGGAAGACGAGCGAAAAGAGCTGCGCGGCGATGATGATGGCGAAGATCATCGTGCTCAAGCGCGCGGTGGTGCGCATCACCTGCTGCAGCGTGTTGATGCGGAACACGCGCCAGAGCGCAACCAGCAATCCCCAGACGATACCCAGGCACATGAGAACTGCAAACACGCTCGCTATGTTCTCGGTGAGCGTGATGTTCGTGCGCGTCACGCGCATGTCGACGAAGGTGGTGAGGATGATGACCGCGATCAGGCAGACGCCGGCCGTGTAGACCGGGATCGGCTTGCCTTCCGCGAGGCGGTGGCCGGCAAGCAGCGTCGCGCCGATCGCGCCGACGCCCGCGGCTTCCGTTGGCGTCGCGATGCCGACCAGGATCGAGCCGAGCACCGATACGATCAGCACCAGCGGCGCGACCAGGGCGTGCATGACGCGGCCCGCCATGCTGCCGGTCTGCATGGACTCGTCCCGCGGGATCGCCGGCGAGGACTTCGGGCTGATGAACGCGACGATGATCTGGTACAGGATGTAAAGGCCGACGAGCGCGAGCCCCGGGATCAGCGCGCCGGCGAACAGGTCGCCCACCGAGACCGGCTCGGGCGAGAAGTTGCCGAGCATGCGCTGCGCTTCCTGGTGCGCGTTGGAGATCTGGTCGCCGAGCACTACCAGCACGATCGACGGCGGGATGATCTGGCCGAGCGTGCCGGCGGCGGCGATCGAGCCGCAGGCGAGCCGCGGATCGTAGCCGCGCCGCAGCATCGTCGGCAGGGAGATCAGCCCCATGGTGATCACGGTCGCGCCGACGATGCCGGTGGACGCGGCCAGCATCGCGCCTACCACGGAGACGGAAATGCCCAGACCCCCGCGCAGCCGGCCGAACAACTGCCCCATGGTGTCGAGCAGCTCTTCGGCGACCTTCGAGCGCTCGAGCATCACGCCCATGAAGATGAACAGCGGGATCGCGATCAGCACCTCGTTGGTCATCACCCCGTAGATGCGGTGCGGCAGCACGCCGAGGAAATCCGGGTCGAACACGCCGAACGCCATGCCGGCGAGCGCGAAGACGAGCGCGGTGCCGGCGAGCGTAAAGGACACGGGGTAGCCGAGCAGCACGAAGCCGCACAGCCCGACGATCATCAGCAGGGAGAGCACTTCCTTCATGCGACCCGCCCTTCGCCCGCCGGCTCACCGTCGACGCGGCCCCGGTTGGGCACGACGCCGGCCACCAGCAGCGCGGACTGTAGCAGGAGCGACACCGCCTGAACGCCGAGGAGCCCCGTGAACGCCAGGATCAGCGTCTTCAGCAGATACACCGCCGGGATGCCCAGCCGGCCCTCCTGCGAGATCTCCATCACGGCCCACGACGCCTTGACGTATGGCCAGCCCATCCACCCGATCAACACGCACATCGGCAGCAGGAACACCAGCGTGCCGATGACGTCCACGATCGCCCGGCGGCGCGGAGTCATCGTGGCGTAGAAGATGTCGCAGCGCACGTGGCCGTTGTGCGCCAGCGCATAGCCGGCGCACACGAGGAACACGGTGGCATGCATGTACACGATCGACTCCTGCATGATGGTCGAGCCCAGGCCGAACACATAGCGCGACAGCACCACCACGAACTCGGTGAGCACCATGCCGAGCGTGAGCCAGGCGAAGGCGCGCCCGATCCAGTCGTTGGTCGCGTCGACCGCGTCGGCGAGGCGCTTGAGGGCGTGCATGAGGATACGAAAAAAGCCTAGGCGCGGGCCTGCCCGCGCCTAGGCCGTGGCGGCATCGCTGTGGGCGTCTAGAACTTGATCAGCGAACGGGCGTTCATGTAGGCCTGCTCGCCGAGTGCGCTCCAGCCGATCGCCTTCTTGCGCGCGGTGAGGAAGCTCTCGTACACCTTCTTGGTGAAGGCGTCCTTGTTGCCGACCTCGGCCACTACTTCGACCGCGGCTTCGCCGATCTTCTTCAGCATGTCGTCGGAATACCTACGCAGTTGGACGTTGTGCTTATTCAACAACACGTCGAGCGCGTCGCCGCTCTTGTAGTTGAATTCGGCGAGCTCGATCGTGGCCTCGGCCTGCACCGCCACCGCAATGATTTCTTGCAAGTCCTTGGGCAGACCCTGCCACACCTTCTTGTTGACCAGCACCTCGCCGGTCGTGCAGGGTTCGTGGAAGCCCGGCCAGTAGTAGAACTTGGCGACCTTGTAGAAGCCGAAGGCGAGGTCGTTCCAGGGGCCGACCCATTCCGTGCCATCGATGGTGCCAGCCTGCAACGCGGGGAAAATCTCGGTGCCCGGCAGGTTGACGACCGTCGCGCCAAGACGGCGCAGCACTTCACCGCCGAGGCCTGGCATGCGGAACTTGAGGCCCTTGAAGTCGTCCATCGACTTCATTTCCTTGCGGTACCAGCCGCCCATTTGCACGCCGGTGGAGGCGCGCATGAACGGGACTATGTTGAACTGGTCGCACAGCTCGCTCCACAGCTTGTGGCCGTCGCCCCACAGCATCCACCCGGCGTGCTCGGCGGCGTTGAAGCCGTACGGCACCGCAGCAAAGAAATTGAAGGCCGGCGAATGGCCCTGCCAGTAGTACGAGACAGAATGACTCATCTCGGCCTTGCCGTCGCGCACGGCATTGAACGACTCGAACGCGGGTACCAGCTCGCCGCCTGCGTACACCTTTACCTCTAGCCTGCCGCCCGACATCGTGTTGATGCGTGCAGCGAGCCGCTCGGCGCCCGTGCCCAGGCCGGGGAAGTTCTTCGGCCAGGTGGTCACCATCTTCAGCTGCTTGATGCCCTGCGAGATCGCCGGCGCGGATACCGTTGCGGCCGCGGCGGCGACGCCGCCGGCCGCTGCGCCTTGTAGGAATTTACGACGCTTCATGAACCCTCCCTCCTCCGTAGTTCGACTGAAAACGGGTACGAGTATCCAAGTTACCCCGGATTCGCGCAAGCCGGGGCCATTTCGACGAGTGCATCGACCGCGAGCGCGCCTCGCCCCTGCTCGAACAGCATCACCGGGTTGACGTCCACTGAGGCAATGCGACCCCGCCAGCCGCGCATCGCCTCGCCCAGTCGCACCGCCATGCGCGCGTATGCACCGGTGTCGAGCGGCGCCTGGCCGCGTTGCGCCCCGAGCAGGGGCGCCATGCGCAGTCCGGCGAGTGCCGCCAGCACGTCATCATGCGTGAACGGCGGCAGCAAAAGGCGGAAATCCTTCAACGCTTCTAAATAGATGCCGCCGTCGCCGACCATGACCACCGGACCGAAAAGGGGATCGAGCCGCGCGCCGAGCGCCAGCTCGCGCTGGCCCGCGGCGTGCCTTGCGACCAGAACCCCGTCACCCGCCGGCAGGCGCGGCTTGAAGTCGCGAAAGGCCTTCGCCACCGCATCCTCGCTTTGCAGGCCTACGCGCACCAGCCCCTGCTCGGTCTTGTGCGGCACGCTCGCCGAGCACGCCTTGACCACGACCCTGGGGCCGAGCGCACCGAACGCGGCGCGCGCTTCGGCCTCGCTGCGGCACAGCCGGTGCTCGACCACGGCCAGGCCCGACTGCGCCAGCAGCGCGAGGCTCTCGAACTCGTCGAGAAAGCCCGACCTGCCCTCGGGCAGCGGCGGGGCGACCGCGGCAGCTGCAGCCGCCGGTCGCCGGCGCAGTAGCGCGCTGTGCGCCGCGAGCTGGCGCAGCGCCAGCATCGCGTCACGCTCGCGTGCGAACGCGGGCACGCCGAGCTTCTCGAACTCGGCGCGCACCTCGGCCTGGGGCGCGGCGAGCGCCACGCTCTTGCCGTGCCGCTCGCGAAACGCCGCCGCGTCGCGCGCGAAGCGTGGCACGTCGTAGCCGGCGCCGGCGATGGGGATCGCCAGCATCAGGAGGTCGCAGGCGTCCTCTTCGCCCAGCGCCTCCAGCGAAGCGCCGATGAGGCCGCTGTCGTTGAGCAGCGCGCCGGTGACATCGAGCGGGTTCGACGGCGTGGCGAAGGCCGGCAGCGCCTGCTTCAGCTTCGCCTGGGTCGCCGCCTCGAACTGCGGCAGCTCGAGCGCGAACTCTTCCGCGGCATCGGCGGCCATGACGCAGCTCGCGCCCGAGTTGCTGACCGCGACGAAGCGCCTGCCCTTCGGCCTGCCGCCCGCCAGATACAACTGGCCTGCGGCGACGAGCTCTTGCGGGTCGGCAGCACGCCAGATCGCGTGCTTGGCGAAGAACGCGTCGATGACGCGATCCTCGCTCGCGAGCGCGCCGGTGTGGGACGACGCCGCCTTCACGCCGCTCGCGGTGCGGCCCGCCTTCACGGCGACGATCGGCAGGTCGCGCGCGCGCGCGTGCTCGGCCGCCTGCGCCAGGATCTCGGGACGCGGGATCGCTTCCATGTACAGCAACACCAGCCGTACGCCCTCCTCCTGCACGATCTCGGCGGCGAGGTCGGCGACGGTGACGTCGGCCTCGTTGCCCGTGGCGTGCACGTGGCGCACGTCCAGGCCGCGCTGGCGCGCGAGAATATAGATCGCCTGCGAGCAGGCGCCGCTCTGACTGACGATGGCCACCGGCCCGTCGCGCGCCTCGATCTCGTGGAACACGGTGGAGAAGTTGGCCACCGCGCCGGTGGCGAAATTCGCCAGGCCCTGGCAGTTCGGCCCTACGAGCCGCATGTTGGCCGCCTTGGCGGCCG
>JAOUGZ010000195.1 GCA_029865405.1 Betaproteobacteria bacterium | reverse complement strand
TTCTGTTTCGCTCGGCGAGGAGAAACGCGATGAAATTCTCAAACATCTGGGTGGCCATGGCAGGGGTGCTGATCGCCCTGGGGGGCGTATCCTGCGGCGGCAGCAGCGTAGACGGTGGCGCGGAGAGCGGAAATGCGCCGAGCACGGCCGTCGCTTCGACCACAACGGATACGGACGCCATTGCTGCATGGTACGTGCAGGCCCGGCAGTAACATTCAAGAAGCTGACCGACGACGAGACGACCCTGCGCGGATGCCCAGTTGCGGCGTCGGTCACGAGACGATCAATGGAGAGCCCCGCTTCGCGGGGCTTTTTTGTCGCCGTTCGCGGTCGCTACTGCGGCATCAGGATCTCGACCTTGCTCGCGGCGCGCAGCAGCGCCACCTCGCACTCGAGCGCCGCGCGGCCGCGGCCCAGCGCCAGATGCTCGCGGATGCGCTCGCGGGCGCTGATTTCGGCGCGCCGGCCCCCGCAATGCCTTAGGTGCGTACCGTTTCGGCAGGCGCGTGTTGCCGTGCGGCGACGCGACAAATGGCCGCGGCATCCTGTGCCGGAAAGTAAATAAGCCATTGTTTAATTTATCATTTTTTCCAAACCATCGACCGAATCCGTCGATCAGCAGGACACTTGTTAACGGGCGCCCGGCAGACTACGCGTTTAGGCTGGGGCATGCAGTCGGGCGCTCGACTTTTTCTGCGCCCGGTCCAGGTGTGAGCGGACCTACTTGGGGCGGACCGGGCGCTTTTCGACGTCGTATGGAAAGGAGCAGGGCCATGAAGTCCATGAAGCTTAAGGCAGTGACCCTCGGGGTCGGAGCGGCGCTGGTCGCCTCGCTGGGAACAGCGCAGGCCGCGACCGTCACTGAATGCCGCGCGCTGGTGGGATACAACTCGTCGTACGCGGCATGGGGCGCGGTGCAGAACAACTCGCGGTCGTTTATCGCCAACAACCGGGTCGCCAGCTGCGAGGTCAAGGTGGTGCTGCCCTCGTCCAAGGGGGGCAAGCCGGCCACGACCACGCTGACCATCGAGCGCGAGATGACGAGGGACGAGTGCAGCATGTACAACTACCTCTCCTCGATCGACTCCAAGCTCGACCAGGCCAAAGTCGGCGACGCCTATGTCATTGTCAGCGACATGCTCGCCAAGCTGAACAACCTCTTCTACACGGGCAAGCTGGAGCAGCTTGGGTACGAAGCCCTCACCCAGGCCGTCACCCCGGTGCAATCCTGCATCTCGGAGCTGATGTCCCAGTAACGGGCGTTCTCCCGCAGTCCCGCGAGCCCCGGCATGCCGGGGCTTTTTTTCGCCCGCCTAGAGCGGGAGCAGGATCTCGACCTTGCTCGCGGCGCGCAGCGCCGCCACCTCGCGCTCGAGCGCCGCGCGGCCGCGGCCCTGCGCCAGATGCTCGCGGATGCGCTCGCGGGCGGCCGCAAAGGGCACCGTCGCTTCGGGCATCCGTTCCTCGAGCTTCAGGACGTAGAGCCCGTCGGGCGCCTCGACGACCCCCGAGAGCTCGCCAGGCTGCAAGCCGAGGGCCGCCGCCTCGAGGGGCCCGGTGAGCTGGCCGCGCGCGACCGGGTCCATCGCGCCGCCCCAGGGGCGGGTCGGGTGGTCGGACTCGCGCCGCGCCAGCGCGTCGAACGCCTCGCCCTTCTCGAGCCGCGCACGCAGCGCCTCGATGCGCTCGCGCGCGCCGGGCGCGGCGCGCACCTGCAGCACGCGCAGGCGCAGCTGCTCGGGCCGCTGGAAGCGCTGCGCGTTGTCGCGATAGAACTGCTCGATCTCGGCGTCGGTCACGCTGATCTTCGCCTGCACCAGCGCCTGCGCGGCGCGGTCGGCCGACAGCATGCGGCGCACGTAACGGCGGTAGCCGTCCTCGTCGAAGCCGGCGCGGGCGATGTTGCGCTCGAACGCCTCGCGGCTGCGCGCCTGTGCCACGGCCCGGCCGATGGCGCGATCGACTTCCTGGTCGCTCGCCAGCGCGCCGTCGCGCTGCGCCTTCTGCCACAGGAGCTCGTCGCGGATCAGCGTATCGAGCGCCTCGCGCTTGAGATCGCGCACCTGTTCCGGCCGCTGCATGCGGGCGATGTTCAGGCCGCGCGCCCGCAGGTTGGCCTCGAAGCCGCGGTCGAGCTGCTCCAGGGTGATGGCGACGCCATTGACGCGCGCCACGATCGCCTGCGCCGCGGACGACGCGGAGCCCAACGCAAGCGCCGCGAGAAGCAGCAGCCGCACGCCGCGCGCCGCGACGCTAACGGGGCAGCGGCACGGTCTTGCCATCGGCCGCGGACAGCAGCTTCAGCCGCTCGGCGATCGCCACGGGCGGCGCATCCGGCCGGATCTTGGCCCAGCGCTTGGCCGGGACGTTGCCGGCGATCAGCAGCGTCGAGTGGTCCTCGGCATCCTGCGAGTACTGGCCGAGCTTCTTCAGGATGTGCTCGATGTTCTTTGGATTGCCGGTGAGGAACGTCCAGCCGCCGAGATCCGCGCTTTGCTCCTGCGCGAATCTGCGCAGCGCCGCGGGCGAGTCGCGCTCGGGATCCGAGGTCAGCGAGACGAACCAGACATCGCGGCCGAACTGCTCGCCGATGAGCCCGCGAACCTGGTTGAGCTTCTGCGTGATCAGCGGGCAGGCATCCTTGCAGTTCGTGTAGATGACATTGATGAGCACGGTGCGCCCCTCGAGCATGTCGGAGTAGAAGCGCACCTTGCGGCCGTCGTGCGTGACGAGCTCGAGGTCCGTGAAGTAGGTGCGGGCGTCGCGCGTGCCCTGCGCAGCGGCCTTGCCCGGCACCGGCGCGGCCACCTCCTTCTGCCGCGAAGCGCCGGCTTGCTGGTCTTCGTGCGCCCCCGCGGCGAGCGCAAGCGCCAGGCCTGCCGCCACGCAACCGTACCGGACCCATTTCATCGCATCGCGCATCTTCGTCTCCATTTCCGATCTCTCAAAGCGGTTCGAGCCCAATCCAGTCGGACACCGGCCGGAACCCGCGCTGCGGATCCACGGCCACGACGTAGCCGCCGAGCGCGCCCACGCGCCGCGCCGGGCCGTAGCTCACCGGCGGCGTCGGCCCGGCGTCGAAGCGGTGCAGCCCCTCGACCGCGCGCGCGAAGCGCTCGCGGCTCACGTCGCGACCGGCCTGGCGCAGCGCCTCGAGCGTAATCGACATCGCCGCGTAGGCAAAGCCCTGCGCGGCCGCGTGCGAGGTGCCGAGGCTGCGGCTCGCGCGCAGCTTTTCGAAGGCGGCGGCCGCGGGCGAACCCGACTGCAGCTCGCCACGGGTGGGGTAGGCAACATAGAGCAGGCCCTGGAACGCCGCGGGCGCGGCGAACATCGCCCGCGCTGCGCCCGCGCCGGGCGCGTAGATCGCCGGGCGCCAGCCGAGACGATCGGCGAAGCCGAGCAGGGCCGCCAGCTCGCGGTCCGTGCCCGCGAATATCACGGCCTCGATCCCGGAGTGCGCGAGGCGCGCCACGGCGCCGGGCTCGGCCGCCGAGCGCGTGGGCAGGACCTCCAGCCCCGCGCATTGCCGGCGCTTGCATTCGGCCTGCAGCGTCTGCGCCACCCCGGCGTCCGACGCGTCGACGAAGGCGGCGAGCCGCTGCGACTTCAGGTCGCCCTTTCGCCCCGCGAAGTCGAGCAGCACGCGCGCGAGGTCGGCAATGCCGGCGTACAGGTAGAACGTCTGCAGCGAAGGCTCGCGCCCCATCGACAGCGTGAACGGGGCGATGACATCGAGGCGCGCTTCCTGCGCGAAGCGCGCCAGCTCGGCCTCCCGGCCGACGCCGTAGGGGCTGACCAGCGCGAACACCGGCCGCCGCGCGAAGCGCGCCGCGGCAGTCGCGACGTCGGGCGCGACCTCGAGCGCGAGGCGCCGCCCGTGGATGCCGCCGCGCTCGTTCACGTCGCCGATGTAGGCGCGCAGCATGGCGCGCATGGCGGCGCCGACCTCGGCCGCCGGGCCGCTGTCGGGAAGGATCGTCCCGAGCACCAGCACCGCATCGGCCACGCCCGGATCGCGCTGCTGCGACAGCCGCTTCAGGTACTCGGTCAGCGCCTCGATTTCGCTCACCGAGAGCGAATAGCGCGGCATCGCGCCGTCGATGCGCTGCCCCGCAGGATCGATGCTCTCGGTGATCGCGCGCGCGAAGCTGCGCTCGTCGTACGGCCCGTGCCTGCGTCCCCCAGCGCGCACGTGGCCGTAGGGCTTGGTCAGGTCCTCCCAGGTGATGTCGGGCGGCACGACGCCGCCCTCGGGACGGCCACGGCCGTCGGCGCCGTGGCAGTTGCCGCAGGCCACGGGCGCGCCGGAAAGCGGCGTGCTCTGCCGCCCGAACAGGGCGCGGATCGGCTCGTCTGTGGCGTTGCGCCCCTCGAGAAAGATGCGTCGGCCGAGCTCCAGGCGGGCGTCCTGCGCGCGCCCGGTGGCCGGGGCCAGCACCGCAACCGCCAGAGCGAGTGGCAGGAGCTGCCGGCCGACCCTCATGCACTCGCCATGCGCCGCTAATTCTGGCGCGCGGCGTTGTGCGACAGCGCGAGTTCCACCTGCGCCTGGAGCTCGCCGACGCTGGGAAAACCCAGCAGGCGCGTCCAGGTGCGCCCCGCGCCATCGCCGATCATCACCATCGCCGGGTGGCTCTCCGGGTCGGGCGTATAGGCGCCGAAGCTCTTGAGCACGCTGTCGACGTCGCCCTTGCGGCCGGTGAGCCAGCGCCAGCCGCTGCCGGCCTCGTGCCGGGCCGAGTAGGCCTTCAGCCGCGCCGGCGTGTCGCGCAGCGGGTCGACCGTGATCGACACGAGCTGCACGTCCTTGCCCAGGCGCGGTCCGAGCTTGCGCTGCAGCTGGGCAAGCGTCGCGGAGAGCACCGGGCAGACGGTGGTGCAAGTGGTGTAGATGAAATCGACCACCGTCACGCGCTGCCCCATCAGGTCGGACATGAGCCGCACGTCGCGCCCGTCCTGGTCCTTGAGCACCGTGTCGGCGAGCTTCAGGGTGATCGTCCCGCCGGCCTTGCTCTGGCCCGCGGCCGCGTGGTGCGCGTCGTGCGCCTTGGCGGGCGAAAGCCCTACGAGGGCGGCCAGCACCGCTACAAGCGTCAGGGTCAGTCGGACGCATCGCATCGATGCCTCCATCCCTTCACTCGCGCCGCGCCGCGATCGACGGCGCCCCGGACGCCATCAAGCTCACGTAGGGCAGGTCGAGGAATCCCTTCCCCAGCTTGCGCGAGCCGACATAGACATAGTAGGCGCCCGGCTGCGGGATGGCGACCTCGGCCTCGTAGACACCGTCACCGACCTCACGCGCCGGGACCGTGGCAAGTTGCCGCCCCGGCGCGAGCATCGACTTCACGAGCATGTCGTGCAGCCCGGTCTTGGGCTCGCCCGTGGCGCCGTCGAAGACGCGGAACCGGACCATCAGCTTGCCGCCCGCCTTGACCTCGCGCGATGCGAGCAGGTATTCGATCTTCACGCCCTTGCGCCCTGCCGCCAGAACCGGATTGGCGGCCGCCGTCGTCGAAAAACAGTGCAGCAGCTGCGGCGAATCGAGCGAGAACGCCACGTCGAAGCGGCCCGCGGCCGGCATCTTCACACGCGAAGCGTAGACGCCGGGCTCGATCTCCTGCAGGCTGCGGTCGACCACCGTCACGGCCCGCGCCCGCGCGCCATAGGCCTGATAGTTGCTCGACGAGGCGTTCATGCCTTCCATGTAGAAGTAGGTCGTGTTGTCGGCGGGGTTGACCACCAGCACGCCGGCGTCGCCGACGGCCGGCGCCATCGAGTCGCCGATCACGAGGTCGCCGGCCGTCGGCGACGCCGGCGTGCTGG
>JAOUGZ010000005.1 GCA_029865405.1 Betaproteobacteria bacterium | reverse complement strand
ATTACCGTCGGCCAGCAGGAGGCGACCGGCCCGGGCGCCGCCGGGGCGCTCGGGCTCTTGCAGGGCAACAAGGCCTCGATCGTGTTCGAGTTGCTCGATCCCGAGGTGCGCAGCGTGACCTCCGGCGATTTCGAGCGGCAATGGCGCGAGCGAGCAGGGCGCCTGCCGCAGGTGCGCAAACTCACCTTCGCCTCCAACGTGATCCAGCTCGGCTCGCCGGTGCAGATCGAGCTGTCCGCGCGCAGCCCGGAAGGCCTGGCGCAGGCGGTGCTGGCGCTGCAGGAGGCGCTGCGCGGCATCGACGGCGTGTTCGACGTGCGCGACGACCGCGATCCCGGCAAGCAGGAGGTGCAGTTCCAGCTCAAGCCCTCGGCGCGCGCCCTGGGCATCACGCTGGAGTCGCTCTCGCTGCAGGTGCGCGCCGCGTTCTACGGCGCCGAAGCCCTGCGCGTGCAGCGCGGGCGCGACGAAGTGCGCGTCTACGTGCGCCTGCCGCGCGGCGAGCGCTCGGCGCTGTCGGACCTGCAGCGCTACCGCATCCGCACGCCCACGGGCGAGTTCGTGCCGCTGCACGAGGTGGCCGAGCTCTCGCGCGGCTACGGCCCCTCGACCATCGTGCGCCGCAACAGCCGCCGCATATCCACCGTCTTTGCCGAGGTCGACAGCCGCACCGTCACCGGGCAGCAGGTCAACAACCGGCTGGTCGGCGAGGTGATCCCGGCGCTGCAGCGCGAGATCCCGGGCCTCACCTACGCCATGGGCGGCGAGCAGCGCGAGCAGGCGCGCACGCTGCCCGGCCTCGCGCGCAATTTCGTGCTGGCGCTGTTCTGCATGTACGCCCTGCTCGCGCTCGCGTTTCGCAGCTACGTGCAGCCGCTGATCGTGCTGGCGTCGATCCCCCTGGGCCTGGTCGGCGCTGTGCTGGGGCACCTGGTGATGGGCCTGCCCATGGGGCTCACCAGCCTCTTCGGCGTGGTCGGCCTCGCCGGCATCATCGTCAACGGCTCGCTCGTCCTGATCGACTTCATCAACGAGGAACTGGCCCGCGGCAAGCCCCCGGCGCAGGCGATCCGCGAGGCCTGCAAGGGCCGCTTCCGGCCGATCCTGCTCACCGCGATCACCACTTTCCTCGGCATCTTTCCGCTGATCATCGAAAAGAGCATCCAGGCGCAGTTCCTGATCCCGCTCGCCGTGTCGATCGGCGTCGGCGTGCTGGTCGGCACCATGATCCAGATGCTGCTCACGCCCGCGCTTGCCATGGCGGTCGAGGACCTGCGCGCGCGCTTTGCGCGCACCGCCCCGGGCACGGCATAATGGCCGCGTGAAAGTCGTCATCACCTACTGCGTTCCCTGAAACTACCTGCCCCGGGCGGTCAGTCTGGCTGCCCAGATCAAGCAGGAACTGGGCATCGAATCCGAGCTGGCGAAGGGCGCGAACGGCGTCTTTGACGTCGCCGCCGACGGCAAGCTCGTCTTCTCCAAGCACCGCGACCGGCGCTATCCCGAGCCGGCCGAGATCATCAGCGCGCTGAAGGCGCGCCAGGGCGCCTAGAGCGCCACGACCGGCCTCCGCGATTCCCGCGATCAGTAGCGGCGCGCGCCGCCGTAGTCTTCGTCGAAGAGCGAGAACGGCGGCGCACGGCCGACCAGCGCCTCGATCAGGGCCAGCTCGACGTCCGTGTGGTTGATGAACGGCGCCGGCTGGATGCGCTTCGCCGCGCCCGCTTTCAGCACGTAGCGCGGCGCGTCGTGGTGCCTGGAGACGATGCGCTCGGAAACATTGGCATCGTCGACGGCGGAGATGAGCACGTCGCCGTAGCAGGTGCAGACATAGCTCCGGTCCGGCTCGGATTCCACGTACAGGCCGGTGCCGCGAATGCCGGAGGCGGAAGTCATGGTGACGATGCGCTTCGTGCCCGCGCCGAACACCGAGAGCAGCGCGCCGGTGGCGAGGCGCAGGACGTTCACGATGCCGCTCGCGCCCGAGAGCTCCAGCCGGCTGTTTTCGCGCAGCAGGAACGCATCGAACCCCACGACGAAGATCAGCTGCGCGCCCTTTCCGGTCTCGATGCGGTCGGTGGCGCCGATGCGCGTCGCGCTCGTCGCCGCCTGTCCGTTCACCGTCACCGTGCCGGTGGCTTCATGCACCGACTGGCCCGCAGGCAGCTTCTGCGGCTTGCGGCCGAAGAGCTGCGCGCGCGCGGCGGGAATGCCGCCCGCGGCGAGCAGGCCCGCGGCGAGCGCCTTCAGCAGGAATGCGCGGCGCGGGTCTTCGCTTTCGTTGGACCGCCTGGACATGGGCGACGTATTATCACGCGCAAGCCTACCCCGGGGGAAGGTCCGATGAAGCGCTCCACCGCGATTGCCGCATTGCTCATGCTGGCCGCGCCGCTCGCGCACGGCGCGGAAGGCTGGCGCTACGGGTTGTCGGGCGACGTCATGCACGATGACAACGCCACGCGCGGGCTGCTCGACGGCGCGAAGTCGGACAACATCGTCATGCTCGAGGGCTCGGCGACGCGCAGCTACCTGCTGTCCCCGCGCAGCGGCGTGCTGGTGCGCGCAGCGGCGCGCTACTCGCACTTCACGGACATCAAGGACGTCAGCAACCTCGCGCTCGCCGGCCGCGCCGCCTGGCGCTATCAGCCCGGCACCGGCTTCAGCGCCCCGTGGTACGAGCTCGCCGGCCAGGCGCAGTATCTGCGCCACGCCGACAGCGAGTTGCGCGATGGCAGCATCGTCTCCTTCGACGCGAGCGCCGGCAGTCATCTCACTGACCGCACGCGCGTAGCCGGGGGCGTTGGCGTCGACAAGCGGAGCGGCGGCGGCACGGTCGGCCTGTACGACCTCTCCACGAACCGCATCTGGGGCACGCTCGACGTGCGGCTGGGCGCGCGCAACACAGCCTACGCGCGCCTCACGCGCCAGGCGGGCGACCACGTGTTCAGCTCGGGCTCGACCAGCGGCCTGACCGCCGTGTGGGAGGACGACCCGGCGCTGCGCGGACCCCTGGGGCTCGCGGTGGCGAACACCTACCGCGTCGACGCGTCGACGTTCATCTACGAGCTGGGCTTCAACTATCCGCTGGACCGCAAGCAGGCGCTCGACGTTTCGTTCGCGCGCATCGAGTCGAAGATGGAAGAGGGCTTGCTGCAAGGCAATTCCTACGACGCGACGCAGGTCCGCGCCACCTACCTCTACCGCTTCCAGTAGCTCAGGTTCCCGAGATGTAGCGCTGGAAGAACAGCGTCACGCCGAACCCCGCAAGGGCGAGGACAGCGAGCGCGGGCGACCCGGCGCCGGCGATGAGCAACGCGTCCAGCAGCGATATCCCCGCAATGAGGCTCACCACCGCGCGCGGGATATCGCCTTTGCGGCGCCGGCGCAGGAACCACAGCGCCACCAGCATCCAGCCGGTGAACAGCAGCCAGAACGGCGCCACCGCGAAATGCGCGGCCGCGAGCCAGGCGCCGTAGGCCGCCGGCGCGGCGAGAAAGAGGAGCGGCCACAGGTTCTCCACGCGCGCGAGGTTCTCCTGCTTGGCGACGTAGGTGAGCCCGATGAGATAGCAAAGCAGGAGCGCGGCGCCGATCCATAGCGCGTCGGGCAGCGCGAGCGTGTAGGCGAGGCCCGCGCCCAGATAGATGAAGACGCGGCACAGCCCCATCACCACCGGGCTCAGGGGGTTGGTCTTGTGGTTCCAGTCGTAGTAGGTGATCGCCGCCGCGAGCGTGAGCCCGGCGAGCGCCGGCGCGACGCCGATCACCGCGAGCAGCGCGACGCCGGCGGCCATCTGGCCGAAGCCCCAGGCGAACACCTCGCGCGCGCCGACGGCGCCGGCGGGGATCGGCCGCTCCGGGCGCTCGCGCGCGTCGACGCCGGCGTCGAACGCATCGTTCAGGAACATGCCGCCGGTATAAAACAGCGTGAAGGCGGCGAGCAGCAGCGCGAGCTCGGCGCCGAAACCGCCCGCGCCGGCGAGCACCACGCCCGCGAGGACGTTGGTCCACACGGTGGGCAGGTTGGAGACGCGCCCCAGGCGCAGCGCCGCGCCGAACTTCACTGCGTGAGCTGCGCCTTGACCCAGTTCAGCTCGCGCGCGATCGCCGAGCTCAGGTCGACGTTGCGATAGGCCTCGGGCAGCACGTCCCAGGTGTAGGTCTCGACCTCGAGGTGCGCGCTGATCGGCGCGGCCCGGTGCAGGGCGAGGATCTCGGCGAGGAACGCCTGCGTGGTGCCGAAGTGCGCCATCTGCTCGAGGAACACCGGGACGTGGAAATGCACGCGCCACTCCGCCCCGGCAGCGCCGCCGGCTTCGGCGAGCGCCTGCGGCAGGTCGACGAAGCGGCGCAGCGTGCCGTTGACTTTCTGCACCACCTGATGCAGGTACACGGGCTCGGCGAAGGCCGCGAGATGCTGCGCGCCCTGCTTGTCCATCGATGCCACCTTGAGCGCCGAGCTCAGCTGCAGCTTGCCGATACGGATGCCGCTCGCGCGAAGCTGCGCAATGCTCGCCTTCGGGTCCTCGAATTCCACCGCCGCGTGGCACACGTCGTAGCACACACCGATGTGCCGGCGCAGGGCGGCCTCGGCCGCGCCCGGGGACAAGCCCGCGAGCGCGGCGAGCCGCGCGACGCCGGCGCGCGCGAACAGGCGCTCCTCGAAGAACGCCACCGTCTCGTCGATGGTTTCCAGATGGCAGTACGGCTCGGGCTCGAGCGCGAGCTCGATCGTCCTGCCGGCCTTCCGCGCGATGCCGACGAGGTGCGCGACATGGCGGATGAGGTTCTCGATGATCGCATCCATGCGCCCCTCGGCCCAGGGCTTGAAGGTGCACGGCACGGTGCTCACGCTGCCGTCCTGCCCCGCGGGCAGCAGCGCGGCGAGGAGGTCGGCGAGGTGATCGGTGTACGCGAGGCGCTGCGGCTCGCTCCAGTCAGGCCTGTAGGCATCCTCTTTCACCGCGCGGCCGTGGAACGCGCCATACGGAAAGCCGTTGAGGGTGAAGACGTAGTAGCCGCCCTCGTCCAGGAAGCGCTTCAGCTCCGCGAGCGCCGCCTTGTCGCGCAGGCCCTCGGCGGCCTGGTGCCCGAGGCGCAGCCCGACGCCGAGCGGCCGGCCCGGCACCACCGCCGCCTTGATCGCCGGCAGGTGCTTCGCCAGGCCCGCCCTCACCTCGTCCAGCGTCTCGCCCGCGTGGATGTTGGTGCAGTAGGTGAGGTGCCCGAGCCCGCCCAGGTGCATCAGTCACCCGCGCGGCTGCGCAGCCACTGCATCGCCTCGCGCACCCGTGCGGTGTCCATCTCGTGCACTTCCACCCCTTTGCCGATGCCGGCGAGCAGCGTCACCGTGAGCTCGCCGCCGAGGTGCTCCTGAAAATCCTTCAGGCCCTCGAGGATCGCCCACTCGCCCTTCTCGCCGGTCCTGGCGAGCGCCGGGTGCCAGAGGTGAAATCCCAGGTACTCGAGCAGCGCGCAGATGCGCTCCTCCTCGCCCGGCGCGAGCAACCCGGCGAGCACCGAGTAGCGCGCATCGAGCGCCATGCCGATCGCCACCGCCTCGCCGTGGCGCGCGTGGTGGCGCGTCAGGCTCTCCAGCTTGTGCGCCGACCAGTGCCCGTAGTCGAGCGGGCGCGCGCTGCCCATCTCGAACGGGTCGCCGCCGTGGCCGATCTGGCGCATGTGCAGCTCGGCGCAGCGCCGGATCATGTAAGCCATCGCCCCGCGCTCGAAGGTGGCGAGGTCGTCCATGTGGCGCTCGATCCAGGCGAAGAACTCGGCGTCGCGGATCAGCGAGACCTTCACCGCCTCGGCCATGCCGGCGATCTTGTCCCGGTCGGGCAGGCGCATGATGAAGCCGAGGTCGTTCAGCACCGCGAAGGGCGGCGCGAAGGTGCCGACGAAGTTCTTCACGCCGTGCAGGTTGACGCCGTTCTTCACGCCGACGCCCGAATCGTTCTGCGCCAGCACCGTGGTCGGGATGCGCACGTGGCGCACGCCGCGGTGCGTCGTGGCGGCGACCAGGCCGACCGCGTCGAGCACCGCGCCGCCGCCCACGGCGACGACGTAGGAATGCCGGTCGAGGTGCAGCTCGAAGAGCTTCTGCTGCATGCTCTCGACGAAGTGCAGCTCGGTCTTGATCTTCTCGCCGCCGGGCACCGCCACCGGCGCGCAGGCGAGCTCGAGGGCGTCGCGGTGCCGCTCGGCGTAGGCCTGGATCGCCGCGAGGAGCGGTGCGCCCAGGCCGTCGTCGACGAAGAAGGCGACGCGGTGGCGCTTAGCCGGCTCGAGGCGGCACAGGACCTCGCGCAGCGCCGGGTTGTCCGCATCGAACACGCCCTCGGTGAACACCACTGGGAATTCGTACGGCACGGAAAAACGCTGCCAGTGCGTGGTGGTGCGCGCCTGAGTAGAATGGGTCATATGCGCTACGTCCTGATGCTGCTCGGGTTGCTGATGGTGGCATTTGCCGCCGTGCAATACAACGACCCGGACGGCTTGATGTGGGCGTTCATGTACCTCGTGCCTGCAGCATGGGCTTTCGCGGCAGCGTTCCGGCCGGCGCAGGTGCGCTCGCTCAGCGGGGAGCGGCTGCTCTGGGCGACCCTGGTGGTCGGCGCCGGCACCATGGTGTTCTACTGGCCCGCCGTGCCGTACTTCTGGCGCAAGGACGTGTGGTGGGTGGAGGAAACCGCGCGCGAGGGTATGGGCGTCATGGTCGGCGTCGCCGTCCTGCTGGTCGTACTCGCCACCGCTATGGCGAGAAGTCGCCGCTCTTGATGTAGGCGACGACCGCTCTTCGCTGCTCGACGGAGAACACGTCCTTCCACGCCGGCATCTTGCCGAAGCCGAAGGTCACGCGGTCGTAGATGAAGTCCGGCTGCAACTGGCCGGGATTGAGCTTGGGCGCCTTGCCCGGATAGGCGGCGGCGCCGTGGCAGTGCCGGCACTGGCCCTCCCAGATGTCGCGGCCGGCGACGACATTCTTCTTGTTCGACAGATAGGCCTTGTCGAACACCGGCGTCTGCTCCTTCGCCCTGCCCTTCTCGTCTGCGGCGAGCGCGCCTGATACCGCAAGCGCGCACAAGCCGATGAATGCCGATCTCTTCATGGTGCGAATTTACTCCCGAAAACAAGCCGCCGCACCGCGGGCGCGGTGCGGCGGCGTGAGTCCAAGTTCCGAGATTACTGCGCGACGATCTTGTAGATCGTGTCGAGCGAGCCGTTCGGGCCCGTGGTGATCGAGGTGAGCGCATACACTTCGCCCGCGCTGTCCTGCGCGAAGGCCAGCACGTAGGGCAGCTTGCCCTTCATGTTGGTCACTTCGGCGACCTCCATGCTCCACTTGCCGTCCTTGCCCTTGGTGGCGACGAAGATCTGGCCGTCCATCTCGCCGAAGGACTTGCTCCAGTCGCCGAAGATGTACTTGCCCTTCAAGGCCGAGGACTTGCCCTGGTACACGTAGCCGCCCGTTACCGAGATGCCCTTGCAGCCCTGCGGCTTGGCGGTGCAGTTGTTGTACTCGATGATCGCCGGAGTGATGCCGGCCTTGTCGCAGTTGGCCGGATGGTCATCGGGCTTGAGGTAGTCGAAGCAGCGCATCATGCCTTCCACGCGCCGCCAGCCCATGTTTTGGCCCTTGCCGACGATCTTGATCGTCTCATAGCTGTTCTGCTGCACGTCGCCGCAGAACAGCTGCCCGCTGCCGGTGTCGAACGAGCAGCGCCATGGATTGCGCAGCCCCAGCGCCCAGATCTCGGGCTTGGCGTTCTTGTCGCCCACGAACGGGTTGTCCGACGGAATGCCGTAGGCCTTGTCGCCGGTGCGCGCGTCGACGTCGATGCGCAGGATCTTGCCGAGCACCGTCGACATGTCCTGGCCGTTGCCGATGGCCGGGTTGTGGCCGATGCCCCAGTCGTTGGCGTAGCCGCCGTCGCCCATCGCGATGTAGAGCTTGCCGTCCGGACCGAAGCCGATCCAGTGGCCGTTGTGGTTGAACTGCGGCCAGGGCGTCGAATGGATGCGCCGCGCCGAGCTCGGATCCGCGGTGTTCTTGTCGCCCTTGGACACCGTGTACTCCTCGACCACGTTGCTGTGCGAGTACCACAGCATCTGGCCCAGGTCCGCCTGGTAGTCAAGGTGCGCGCTGTAGGCGACGTAGAACTTGCCGTTGTCCTTGAACTTCGGATGGAAGGCGATGCCGAGCAGGCCGCGCTCGTCGAAGTCGTGGTGCAGGGCCGGGATCTTGCTGCGGATGTCGAGGAACGGCGTCGGGCGCAGCTTGCCGCCTTCGAGGATCTTCACGCGCCCGTTCTGCTCGATGATGAACATGCGGCTGTCACCGGCCGGCTGCACCATCGCCAGGGGCGTATTGATGGCCGTGACCAGCGGTTCCAGCTTGATCTTGGGGCCCGCCGCCAGCGCCACCTCGCCCGTTAGGGCCAGCAGCAGTGCGGCGGAAATCGCCCCACCCAAATTCGCGACTTTCATGTTGCCTCCTCCTGATTATTCGGAACTTCCCTCGGCGTTATGCGCACCGCCTGCCGCGCGGCAGGAAAAATCAGTATACGCAGGGGTTTTACGATTTTCCACAAACGCTGCGGAACAGTCGCGCTTTTCGCACTGCGCCATGCGCCGTCCGGAACGCGCGCGTTGTGCAGTGCGCTATTCGATTATCAGATCGTCCATCGTGCGCCGGCTCTTGCCGGCGTCGACCTTCGGCTCGCGCCCGCCGCGCAGGATGGAATTGCCTTCAAAGACAGCACGCTGGTCGATGGCGACGGGATTGAGCCAGTCCTCTTCCTTCATCTGCCCGCTCTGGCCGTAGGCCTCGAGCGCGTTCTGCTAGCAGGCAAGCCTGACATCTTCTTCCGGGATGCCTTGTTGCAGTGCAAGCCTGGCGGTCTTGGCGACGCCCAGGGGCTCCGAAATGCCCCAGTCGCAAGCGGAATCCACGATCACCCGCGTCGCGCCGTACTGCCGGAGGATCTCCACCATGCGCGCATTACCCATCTTGGTACTGGGGTAAATGGAGAACGCCGCCCAGTAGCCGCGCTCGAGCGTCTCCTTCACCGTCTCCTCGTTGTTGTGGTCGACCACCACCTTGCGCGGGTCGAGCCCGTGCTCGTCGCACACGTCCATCGAGCGCGAGGTGCCGCGCTTCTTGTCGCGGTGCGGGGTGTGGATCATGACCGGCAGGTCGAGCTTCTTGGCGAGCTCCAGCTGCAGCCGGTAGTACTTGTCCTCGAGCGCCGACTGCTCGTCGTAGCCGATCTCGCCGATCGCCACCACGCCCTCCTTCAGCGCGAAGCGCGGGATCAGCTCCATCACGCCCTCGGCGAGCGCCTCGTTGTTCGCTTCCTTGGAGTTAAGGCCGATGGTGCAGTAGTGGCGGATGCCGAACTGGCTGGCGCGAAAGCGCTCGAAGCCCACGATCGAGGACAGGTAGTCGAGGTAGGAACCGACGTTGGTGCGCGGCTGGCCGATCCAGAACGCCGGCTCGATGACGGCGACGACGCCCGAGGCCGCCATGGCCTCGTAGTCGTCGGTGGTACGCGAAATCATGTGCGCATGCGGATCGATCAGCATCATGGCGGGATCCTCGTTTGGCTCGTCCAAGTCTACTGCAGTGTCGCCCAGGTGAGGCGCTTGCCCGAGATCTCGCCGGCGAGCGCCGGCACGTCGCGCAACATCCTGGCCGCGCGGCGGTCCGGGCTCGCCGCGAGCGCCAGCGCCGCCGCGCGCTGCTCGCGCATCTCGCCGCTCGCGAGCACCCGCGCCAGGTCTTCGAGCGCCGCGCCTTCGGCGAACGGCCCGACGCAGCGCCAGATCTCGAACGGCACCGGCCGCCCGGCGGCCCAGCGCTCGTGCGCAAAGTCGCACATGATGCGCGCGAGCTGCGGGTTGGCGCGCTCGTCCAGGCCCTGGATCGGCGCGAGCGGGCTGCCGATGAACAGTGCCTTCAGCACCATGTGGTTCCAGCGGTGGTCGTCGAAATGCGCCTTCGGATACGGGTTGCGGTGCGCGATCGCCTCGAACACCACGCGCATGTTGCTGCGCAGGCCTTCGCCGACCTGCTCTTCGAGCGCCGCGGGCTCCGGGTAGAGCGGCAGCCCCCGGTACAGCGTCACCAGCTCGGCGACGTCGGCGGCGCTGCACAGCGCGCGAAAGCGATCCGCGAACGGCCTGGGCCGCGCCGGCAGCCCGGCGAGCACGAGGATGCGCGCCGCGTCGGTCACGTCCCAGCCGCGCGGGTCCCAGTCCGGGACCGCCTTGGCGGCGGCTGCGAGGTCGGCGTCGGTGAGCGCGAGCGCGGCCTTGCCAAGCCGCCGCGGAATCATGCCCAGTGCGATGTCGAGGTTGGCGTCGGCGGGATCCCGCTGTAGCGTGGCGAGCTGCTCGTCCAGCCAGGCGCCGCGCGGCGCATCCAGCTGGCGCTGCAGCCATGCGCGCAGAAGCTGCCTCGCCGCGTCGCTCATCGCCCCTCCATGACGCTGATATTCTACGCCGCATGCATCCGGCGCTCGTCATCCTCGCGGTCGGACTCGCGCCGGCGCTGATCGGCGAGTTCACGCCCCATCTGCAGCGCCTCGCGGCGCGCGGCGGCCTGCGGCCGCTGCGCACGGTGACGCCGGCGGTGACCTGCAGCGTGCAATCGACGCTCGTCACCGGACTCGCGCCGAGCGGGCACGGCATCGTCGCCAACGGCTGGTATTTCAGGGACCTGTCGGAAGTCTGGCTGTGGCGCCAGTCGAACCGCCTCGTTGCCGGCGAGAAGCTCTGGGAGGCGGCGAAGGCGCGCGATGCGACGTTCACCTGCGCGAAGATGTTCTGGTGGTACAACATGTACTCGAGCGCAGACTGGAGCGCGACGCCGCGCCCGATGTACCCGGCCGACGGGCGCAAGATTCCGGATCACTACGCGCACCCCCATGAACTGCACGACGAGCTCGACGCGAAGCTCGGGCCGTTTCCCCTCTTCAAGTTCTGGGGGCCGCTCACCGACATCAGCTCGACCGAGTGGATCGCGCAGGCGACGCTGCACGTCATGCAGACGCGCAACCCGACGCTCGCGCTCACCTACCTGCCGCACCTCGACTACAACCTGCAGCGCCTCGGGCCCGATCTTGCGCACCCGCGCGTACAGCAGGACCTGCGCGAGCTCGACGCAGTGTGCGGCACCCTGATCGACTATTGCGCCGTGAGCGGCCGCGACGTGATCGTGGTCTCGGAGTACGGCATCACGCCGGTGACGGACGCGGTGCACATCAACCGCGCGCTGCGCGAGGCGGGGCTGATCGCCGTGCGGCCCGAGGAGCACGGGCGCGAGATCCTGGACGCGGGCGCGAGCGCGGCCTTCGCCGTCGCCGACCACCAGATCGCCCACGTCTACGTCAACGATCGCAGCCGGCTCGCCGAAGTGCGCGCGCTGCTGGAAAAGCTCGACGGCGTCGAGCGCGTGCTGGACGACGCCGGCAAGCGTGAGGTCGGCCTCGATCATGCGCGCTCGGGCGAGCTGGTGGCGATCTCGAAGGCCGACCGGTGGTTCAGCTATTACTACTGGCTCGAGGACCGCCTGGCGCCGGACTTCGCGCGCACCGTCGACATCCATCGCAAGCCCGGCTACGACCCGGTGGAGCTGTTCTTCGATCCGGCGCTCGCGGCGCCGAAGCTCGCCAGCGCGTGGCGCCTGGCGAAGAGGAAGCTCGGCCTGCGCACGCTGATGGACGTGATCTCGCTGAAGGACAGCGCGCTCGTCAAGGGCTCGCACGGGCGGCTCACCGACGACCCGCAGCACGGGCCGCTGGTCATCAGCTCGAAAGGAACTCTATTGCCGGCTGGCGCGGTGCAGGCCACCGCCTTCAAGCAGCTGGTGCTCGATCACCTCTTCGCCGCCTGAGGCAGCGTGATGCCATTGTAGAGCCAGGCCACGCCGTCGAAATCGGGCGGCGCGCCCGGCACGGGGGCGAGGATGTCGTTCCTCAGCTCGCGTACCACGCCGGCGGCGTGGTACGCATCGCCGTAGTAGCGCGACATGATCTGCACGCGCGCCGTGCGCTTGTAGCGCGCGTCCTCGTACAGCTTGAACGTCTTCTCCCAGTCGAAGCCGGTGATCTCGGCGTACGCGGCGAGCACCACCGCGTCCTCGATCGCCATGTTCGCGCCCTGCGCAAGGTATTGCAGCGTCGGGTGCGCGGCGTCCCCGAGCAGCGTCGCGCGCCCCTTCGACCAGCGCCGCGCCGGCTCGCGATCGCACAGCACCCACATCTTCCAGACGTTGATCTTTTCCAGCAGCCGCCGCACCTCGGGGCGCTCGTTCTCGAACTTGCGCCCGAGCTCCTCGGTGTCGCCGTAGACGTCCCAGCCTTCCTCGTAGCGGTCGCTGTGGAACACCGCCACCAGGTTGTAGAGCTCGCCGCGGCGCAACGGATAGTGCACGAGGTGCGTCTTCGGCCCCGCCCACAGCACGACGTTGTTCTGCCAGAGGTCGTCGGGCACTTCCGCGCGCGGCAGCACCGCGCGGTAGGCGATGTGGCCCGAGACGCGCGGCTTGCCGTCGCCGAGGATCTGCGCGCGCACCTTCGACCACAGGCCGTCCGCGCCGATGAGGCAGGCGCCCTCGATCGCCTCGCCGCCTTCCATGCGCAGCACGATGCGATCGCCCTTGTCCTCGAAGGATAGGCCCTTGCGCTTTTCGTTCAGCTCGACGTTCTCTTGCGCGCGGCAGGCTTCGAGCAGCACCTGGTACAGGTCGCCGCGATGGATGACGCCGTAGGGATAGCCGCGAAAGCGCTTGCGGAACGCCTCGCTGCCCACCGGCAGGCGCGTTACTTCCTCGCCGGTGAGCGCATCCATCATGACGAGGTTTTCGGGGTGCGCCGACCAGCGCTCGATGGCCGCGGTGAGGCCGAGCACCTCGAACATGTGGTAGACGTTCGGCCCGAGCTGGATGCCGGCGCCGATCTCCTTCAATTCCGATCCCTGCTCGAACAGGCGCACGCGGCAGCCCTTCTGCGCGAGCGCCAGCGCCGCGGCGAGCCCGCCGATGCCGCCGCCCAGAACGAGGGCGGGCCGCGCGCTCACGGCGCGACCAGCTCCGCGCCGATGTCCTCGGCCTGGCTCACGCCGCAGAGCTGCAGCGCGCGCTCGAACTCGCCGCCGAGGATGTCGATGGCGCGCTTGGCGCCCGGCTCGCCGCCCGCCATCACGCCAAACAGCGTCGCGCGCCCGGTGAGCACCGCCTGCGCGCCGAGCGCGCGCGCCTTGAGCAGGTCGACGCCGCGGCGCACGCCGCCGTCGAGCAGCACGGTCATCTTCGTGCCCACCGCCTTCGCCACCGCGGGCAGCGCATCGAGCGTGGCGATGGCGCCGTCGAGCTGGCGCCCGCCGTGGTTCGACACCACCACGCCGTCGCAGCCCAGCGCCAGTGCCTTGCGCGCGTCGTCGGCGCGCACCACGCCCTTCAGCAGCAGCTTGCCCGGCCACAGCTCGCGGATGCGGTCGAGCTGCTGCCAGTCGAAGGTGGCGTCGAGCTCGCGGCCCACCCAGGCGGCGATGTCGGTGATCTTCGCCGACGAGCGCTTCATGCCTTCGAGGTTCTTGATCGTCGGCAGGCCGTTGCGCGCCATGTCGAGCAGCCACGCCGGCTTGAACAGCATGTCGCGGGCGTTGCGCCAGTCAGGCCGGAACGGCGCGACGAAGTGGTTGCGCAGGTCGCGCTCGCGCTTGCCGCCCACCGCCAGGTCCACGGTAACGAGCAGCGCCTCGTAGCCGGCGGCGTGCGCGCGCTTGATCAGGCCCTCGCGGAACTGCTTGCTCTTGAGCACGTAGAGCTGGAACCACAGGCGCCCGCCGGCCTTGTCGGCGATTTCCTCGATCGAGTTGCCCGCGGGCGTGGCGAGCGTATAGGGGATGCCGGCGGCGCGCGCCGCGCGCGCCAGCATCAGGTCGGCGCCGTTCCTGCCGGCGGCGATGGCGCCGGTGGGCGCGATCGCCATCGGCAGGTTGGCGCGGACGTCGAACAGCTCGATGCCGGTGTCCACCTGGCGCACGTCGACCATCACCCGGGGCAGCAGGCGCACGCGCTCGAAGGCGGCGCGGTTCTCGCGCAGGCTCACCTCGTCCTCGGCGCCGCCGTCGAAGAAATCGAACACCGCGCGCGGCAGGCGCCGCCGCGCCATGCGGCGCAGGTCCTCGATGTTGTGGGCGCGCTCGAGGCAGGGCATGGGACTGGAGTGTACCGAAGGGCGCCGCGCGCGAGCATAATGCCGGCTTTCCTACCCCCGCACGAGCCCGCCATGGCCCTGACCGCCGCCCAGCCCCGCACCGCCGCCCGCCTGCAGGGCGTGCTCTCGCCCGTGATCACGCCGTTCAAGGCCGACCTGTCGCCGGACGCCGAGCGCTTCGTGCGCCACTGCAAGTGGCTGCTGAAGAACGGCTGCTCCGGTCTCGCCATCTTCGGCACCAACAGCGAAGCCAACTCGCTGTCGGTGGAGGAGAAGCTGTCGCTGCTCGCGGCGCTGCTGCACGCGGGCGTGCCCGGCGCGGCGCTGATGCCGGGCACCGGGCACTGCGCGCTGCCCGCCACGGTGCGCCTCACGGCCAACGCCCTGAAGATGGGCTGCGCCGGCGTGCTCATGCTGCCGCCCTTCTATTACAAGGGCGTCACCGACGAGGGCCTGTACCGCTACTTTGCCGAGGTGATCGAGCGCGTCGGCGACGAGCGGTTGCGCGTGTACCTGTATCACATCCCGCCGGTGTCGCAGGTGCCGATCTCGCTCAAGCTCATCGGCCGGCTGCTGTCGAAATACCCGGGCATCGTCGCCGGCGTGAAGGACTCCTCCGGCGACTGGTCGAACACCCAGGCGATGCTGGATGAATTCGGCAAGTCGGGCTTCGACGTCTTCGCGGGCAGCGAGGCGTTCCTCCTCGACAATATGCGCAGCGGCGGCGTCGGCTGCATCACCGCCACCGGCAACATCAACCCCGGCCCGATCGACAACGTGTACCGCAACTGGCGCTCGGCCGAGGCCGACAAGCTGCAGGCGGGCATCGGCGCGACGCGCAAGATCATGCAGAAGTACCCGATGATCCCGGCGCTGAAGGCGGTGGTGGCGCATTTCGGCAACGACCCGCAGTGGCGCACCGTGCGCCCGCCGCTGGTGGAGCTGGAGCAGGCGCAGGAAGCGGCGCTGATCCCGGAGCTGAAGGCCGCCGGGTTCGCGATGCCCGGGCTCGCCGGCTAGCGTGCCGGCGGTCCTGGTCACCGGCGCGGGCCGCGGCATCGGGCTCGCCACGGCGCAGGCATTCGCGCTCCTCGGCTGGAAAGTCTGGTCGCTCGACAAGGCGTTTCCCGGCGAGGTGACCGGCGAGCGCGTCGACTACGACCTGCGCAAGCTCGGCGGCATCGGCAAGATGGTCGCGAAGCTCGGCGGCATCGACACGCTGGTGAACAACGCCGGCGTCCTGTACTGCGACCCCTACGACGACATCCCGGAAGCGCATTTCGAGGAAATACTCACCGTCAACCTGCGCGCGCCGGTGGCGCTCATCGAGGCGCTCGCGCCGCAGATGAGGAAAAGAAAGTCCGGGCGCATCGTCAACGTGGGATCGGTGGCCGCCTTCACGGGGCATCCCGACCTCTGGTACGGCGCGAGCAAGGCGGGACTGCTGAACATCACCAAGAGCTACGCCGGCGCGCTGGGCCGGCACGGCGTCCTGGTCAACGCGGTTGCGCCCGGGCCGACGCTCACCGCCATGTACGAGCAGTTGCCGCAATCGAGAAAGGACGGCGTCATGCGCTCGGTGCACGCGGGGCGGCCCTGCACGCCGGAGGAAGTGGCGAAGGTGATCCTGTGGCTCGGGTCGTCCAGCCCGGACTACGTGTCCGGCAGCACCGTCGACGTGAATAGCGGCGCCTACCCGCGCTAGCGCGCCGGGTCGATGCTTTCCAGCGCCCGCGCGATCTCGGCCGCTTCGCGCGGCCGCACGAGCCGCGCCTTTTCCGCGCCGGCCTCGAGCAGCACCAGCGTCGGCCAGAGCTTCACGCCGAACGAGCGCCCGAGCCGCCGGCCGCTCGCGTCGGCGATCTTCAGGTGGCGCACATTCGGGTGCGCGGCGAGCGCCTGCGCGATGAGCGGCTGCGCGCGCCGGCAGTGGCCGCAGGTCGGGCTGCCGAATTCGAGCAGCGTCGCGCCCTGGAGCGCGTCCACCTCGGCGCGCGTCGGCGCGGTCTCGGCGTAGTCGATCCTCATGGCAGCGAAGCCTATGCCAGAATCGGCTTATGGAGGGCCGCATGAAACCAAAATGGGCAACTACGGTGCAGAAAGACATCCACGACCTCGCTGACGGCGTCGGCAACCTGCTGGTCGACACGTTCCACTACGTTGCCTTGTTCGCCATCGGCGCCACCATCGTCTGGTCGGCGGTGGGGGCGTTCCTCGGCATGACGGTGAAAGGCCTTGCCTCCATCGACGACATCCTGCTGCTCTTCATCTACCTGGAGCTGGGCGCGATGGTCGGCATCTACTTCAAGACCAACCACATGCCGGTGCGCTTCCTGATCTACGTCGCCATCACTGCGCTCACGCGCCTGCTGATCATGGAGGTGCAGCACCACCAGAAGCCGGATCTCGGCGTGATCTACGTCACCGGCGCCATCCTGGTCCTGGCGCTGGCGACCCTCGTCATCCGCTACGGCTCGCACAACTACCCTTCGGGCAGGGGCGATGAAGCGGTGAAGAAGTAGCGGGATACATGCCGGCATCTAGTCCTGTCCATGAGTAGATGGTTCAATCTATCTATGGATAGTCTTGCCCCCCCGCCTGAAGCGACCTGATCAATAAGTCAGGCCTCACGTAATCCGCGCTGCGCTAATCATGAAGCCGACCTACTTTGACCTTACCGTTAGTGATCTTCCCAAAGCGCGGCGCTTCTTTGAGCTCGTTCTCGGCTGGCGCTTCGAGAGGTTTCCAATGCCGTACGAGTACTACCGAATTCAGGCGGGCCCCGCCGGAGAGCCGGGGATTGATGGAGGCATGGGCGCTATCAAGGACGCGCCGCTGGCGGCCGAAAGGCCCACGACGCAGGTGACGATCCCCGTGCAGAATCTCGACGAAGTGCTGGTGCAGGTAGAGCGGAACGGCGGCAAGATCATGGAAGGGAAGATTCCAATTCCGGGCATAGGCTGGTACGCCACCTGCGCGGAACCGGGCGGCTTGATGTTTGGGGTCATACAAGCCGATCCCTCAGCCAAGTGAAGCAAGAGATGCCGGTGAGGCCTAAATGCGCGTTGTTGTCCGACGCCTTTCACTCTGCGCTGCGCGCTGCGCGCGGCGCAGTAAAACGCGAACGTTAAGCAACGACCCTGCGCATGCTCTACCGCATCGGCGCAAGCCTCGTCCTGCTCGCCCACTTCCTCTTCGTGGCGTTCGCCGTCTTCGGCGGCGCGCTGGCCTATTTCAGCCTCGCGTGGCTGTGGATACACGTGCCCGTGGTGCTGTGGTCCTCGGTCGTCAACTTCATGAGCTGGACCTGCCCGCTGACGCCGATGGAAAACTCGTTGCGCGCGCGCGCCGGCCAGCTGGGCTACCAGGGCGGCTTCGTCGAGCACTACATCGGGCCCCTGGTCTACCCGCGCGGCATGCCGCGCCAGCTCGAGCTGGTGGCGGGCGCGTCGATTCTGGTGTGGAATGCACTCGTCTACGCGATCGTGCTTCTGTGGACTGCGCGATAAGCCACGCAGGCAGCGAAAGCAGGAGGAACCGAGTGACCCCGGCAAAGCCGCAGCCCTACAAGGTCCGCAACATCCATGTCGTCGCCAAGGGTGCCGACGTCCTCGTGCGCGAGTACACGCTCGATGCAGGCGAGACCATCCCCTGGCACCGGCACAGCGCGGTGGCCGACTACTACTACGGCCTCGAAGGCACGGTGGTGATCGAGACGCGCGCGCCGGCCGCGCGCCACGCGCTGGGCGCCGGCCAGAGCGCGAGCGTGACGCCCTCGACGCCGCACAAAGTGTCGAATCAAGCGAACGTGCCCTGCCGGTTCTTGCTCATCCAGGGCGTCGGCAAGTACGATTTCATCCAGGAAGCGTGAGCGCGCATCGAGCAGGAGGCCCCATGCCGGACGTCGGAACCAAGCTGATCTTCGAGAACGAGCGCGTGCGCGTGTGGGAGTTCACGCTCCAGCCCGGCGAGACGATCGAGGCGCACCGCCACGACCACGACTACTTCTTCTACCCGATCGAGGGCGGCACGCTCGAGGTGACCCGCGCGAGCGGCACCACGCGGGCGACGCTCAACGCGGGCGAGGTCTACTATCGCAGGGGCGGCGACACGCACGCGGCGAAGAACGTCGACGACCACCGATATCATGAGGTGCTGGTCGAGCTGAAGGCTTGATGCCCAGTACATGACTGCAGGACACGGCACCATGAAGAGCATGCAGGCGGCGCCGAAGGGCCGGACCCGTTGAGCGCCGCACCCGCCTTGCCCGCCTTTCGCGAAGCCGTCGAAGCCGTCGGCCTGGCGATCGACGGCGTCGGCGTCCTCGTCATCGTGCTGGGCATCGTGGTCGCCACGGCGCGCTTCGTGTCCTCGGGCCGGCGCGTGCCCGAGCCCTACCGGCGGCTGCGCCAGGACCTCGGACAGGGGATTCTCCTCGGCCTCGAGTTGCTGATCGCGGCGGACATCATCCGCACGGTAGCCATCACGCCGACCCTGGACGGCGTCCTCGTCCTCGGCCTCATCGTCCTCATCCGCACCTTCCTCAGCGTGGCGCTGCAGGTCGAGATCGAAGGCCGCTGGCCCTGGCGGAGCGCTACGCCCGACGCGTGAAGAAGCTCCTCGTCCTCGCCGCCACGCACGCCGCGGCCCTCGTCGCCGGGATCGGCCTGGGCATCTACCTGCTGCCCATCCTCACCGCGCCGGCCGCGCCCTCCGCCGGCGAAGTCACCGCCGCGGCCGGCAAGGCCGAGTTCAAGGGCGAATTCAAGCGGGACCTCAAGGACAGCGACTTCCTGCACTGGGGCGAAGGCACCGTGTCGGTGAGCCGCAGCGCGGTCACGCTGATGGGCAGGATCGCCCCGGGGCCCGACTACAAGCTCTACCTGTCGCCCGAGTTCGTCGAGACCGAGACCGACTTCAGGCGCCTGAAAGCGAAGATGGCGCGCGTCGGCGACGTGAAGACCTTCGAGAACTTCATCGTCCCGGTGCCCGCGTCCATCGACCCGCAGGCCTACACCACCGTGATCGTGTGGTGCGAGTCCTTCGGCCAGTTCATCACCGCCGCGCGCTACCGGTGATCGTGATTCGCGCCCTGCTGCTCGCGGCGCTCGCCGCCGGCTGCGCCCAGGCCCCGATCGCGGATCGCGACCTCCTCGCGCAGCGGGTCGCCGCGCCACACCGCACGCCTGCCAACGTTGCGCGCGACCCGTACCGCCATCCGCGCGAAGTGCTCGAATTCTTCGGCGTGCGCGAGGACAGCGTGGTGGTGGAGATCCTGCCCGGCAGCGCCGGTTACTACCTGGAGATCCTCGCGCCGCACCTGCGGGACAAGGGGCGCTACATCGCCGCCAGCCGCGACGCGGCTGCGCCCCCGCGCTACCTCGCCGACCACCAGAAGCTCCTCGCGCGGCTCGCCGCCGAGCCGGCGCTCTACGGCAAGGTGCTGGTGACGCAGTTCAACGCCGGCCTGCACGAGGTCGCGCCGGCGGGCAGCGCCGACTTCGTGCTGACCTTCCGCAACCTGCACAACTGGGTGGAGCGCGGCGAGATCGACGGCGCGCTGCGCGCGTTCCACCGGGCGCTCAAGCCCGGCGGCATCCTCGGCGTGGTCGATCACCGCGGGCGTACGGACCAGACGCAGGCGGCGCAGATGAAGTCCGGCTACGTGCGCGAGGACTACGCCGTCGCGCTCATCGAGCGCGCGGGCTTTCGCCTGCTCGGGCGCTCGGAGGTCAACGCCAACCCGAAGGACACCAAGGATCACCCGGAGGGCGTATGGACGCTGCCGCCCGCCTACCGCCTGAAGGCGCACGAGCGCGACAAGTACCGGGCGATCGGCGAGAGCGACCGCTTCACCCTCAAGTTCGAAAAGCGCTAGCGGTAGAACACGTGCCGCCCGATGCGGGCGACGCGCTCCTGCTTTCCCGCCCAGCTCGGCTTGATGTAAGTCGCGTGGTAGAAGGTGGCGCCGTCGACCCGCGCCGGCGCGCGCCCGTAGTACACCTCTTCGGCGACTTTCTGCGCGAACGCCCAGGCCTCGCCTGCCGGCTCGGGCACGGCGTAGAACTCGGTCCACGAGAAGGCGCCGACATAGCGTTTGCGGATCGCGTCCCAGCGCTTTTCGTGCACCACCTCGCACACCGTAGCCGGATAGCGCCGCGAGGCCTTGCGGTTCATGGTCACCTCGGCGACCGCGTACTGCCCCTCGGCGGGCTCGCCGCGCGCCTCGAAGTACACATTGCGCGCGAGGCACGCCAGGTTCATGCGCTCGGTCTCGAGCGCGAGCTCCTGCGCGCGCGCGTGGCGCGCGAGCACGGCGTGCATGCCGTAGCCGAAGGCGACCAGCGCGGCGCCGATCAGCAGCGCGAAGGCCATCGCCTCGAGATCCCTGCGGTACCAGAAAAGCCGCACGCCGCGGCGCGCGTCGGCCCAGGCCGAGGCGGCGCGGAAGGCAAGCTCGTCGAAGGCGTGGCGCAGGGACATGGCGGCTCACAGGATGCCGGGCGCAGCGGGGCTGTCAAGGGCACAATCGCGCAATGTTGGACAATCACAACGCATGACGAGTTTCCGCTCTCCCGCCCGTCTGCGCGCCAAGCGCTGGCAGCGCGCGTGGTTTGCGTTCGTCGAGCGCGTGCCGCTGCTGCGGCGCCTGTTCCTGCTGCGCAAGGCGCACCTCATCCGCGCGCGCGGCGCGCATTACGCGCAGTGGGGCGAAGACGTCGTGCTCGAGCAGTTCCTCGGCGCCGCTGCGCCGCAGGAGAGCTGCTATGTCGACGTCGGCTGCTTCCACCCGAAGAAGTACAGCAACACCTGGCGCCTGTACCGCAAGGGCTGGCGCGGCATCAACGTCGACGTCGATCGCGTGAAGCTCGACGTCTTCGACCTGGTGCGCCCGGAGGACGAAAACGTGTGCTGCGCCATCGGCGACGCGCCGGGCGAGGCGACGCTGTACTCGTTCGGCCACTACTCGGTGCTCTCCACGCTCGATCCGCAGAAGGCCGCCGAGTACCGGCGCCTGGGCTACGAGTGCGCGGAGCGTCCGGTGCGCGTGCGCACGCTCACCGACGTGTTCGAGGCCTCGCGCTTTCGCGGCCGGCGCATCGCGCTGCTCAGCGTCGACGTCGAGGGGCACGAGGAATGGGTGCTGCGCTCGCTCGATTTCACGCGCCACCGCCCGCGGCTCGTCCTGGTGGAGTTCCACGCGCCGACGCTCGCGCGCATGCAGGCGGACCCCAAATACCGCCTGCTCGCCGGCGAGCTCGGTTACGAGCTCGTCAACTGGACCGGCCTCACCGCCTTCTTCATGGACAAGGCCGCTACCTGATGCGGTAGACCTCGGTGTCGAAGTCGCCGCGCCAGACGTTGAGGTCGACGCGCCGGCGCCCGGCCATGGAACTGAGCACCGCGCGGTCGCGCCCCTTCTCCCAGCGCACCTTGTAGACCGAGCGCGCGTCGCCGCGCCGCGGAAACGTCTCGCGGCCTTCCGCGTCCGGCCGGCCATAGTGCTGGCGCAGGTGCTCGACGACGGCGAGCAGGTCCTTTTCCTGGAAGCGCGCGTCGAACGCCTGCACCGCGTCCTGCTTGAGGAAGAAGGTGATGCGCGCGTCCGCACCCGCGAAACGGGCCTGCGCCGTGTCGCAGCGTCGATCGGCGGCGTCGGTCTTCCAGTCCATGGCCTTGCACTGCGCCGCGGGAAACGCCTTGCGCACGTCGGTTTCGCTCGCGCCCAGGGCGATGCCGTTGGCGTCGAAGCCCCAGGCCGGCGCCGCCGCGAGCGCCAGGATCAGCGCAATTCTTTCCATCGGAAGCAGTCCACCGTGTGGTCGTTCACCATGCCCGTCGCCTGCATGAAAGCGTACATGATGGTCGAGCCGACGAAGCGAAAACCGCGCTTCTTCAGGTCCTTCGACAGCGCGTCGGAGAGCTCGCTGCGCGCGGGCACGTCGCCAAGGGACCGGCGGCGGCCGACGAGCGGCTTGCCGCCCACGAACCCCCAGGCGTAGCGCGCGAAGCTGCCGTATTCCTCCTGCACGACGAGGAACGCCTTTGCATTCGCCACCGACGCCTCGATCTTGAGGCGGTTGCGCACGATGCCGGCATCGGCCATCAGTGCACGCTTCTTCTTCGCATCGAAGCGCGCCACCTTCGCCGGGTCGAAGCCCGCGAACGCCTTGCGGTAGCCGGCGCGCTTCTTCAGGATCGTGTCCCACGACAAGCCCGCCTGGGCGCCCTCGAGGATCAGGAACTCGAAGAGCGTGCGGTCGCTCTCCACCGGCACGCCCCACTCGCGGTCGTGGTAGCGGACCGCGAGCGGATTGCGGGCCCAGGCGCAGCGCTTCATGTCTTCACCTCGTGGCTCGCCGGCCGGGCGCGCAGCTTGGTGTCGGTGAGCTCGGCGCGCTCGCGCGCGGCGTTGCGGTAGGCCTGGTCGCGGCCCGGGAAGTACTGCGGCGGCCAGTACTGGCGCATCTCCTGGTACCAGGCCGAGGCCTGCAGCGTGAAGTAGGGGTTGGCCAGGTGCGGGCGCGCGAGCGCTATGAGGTCCGCCTTGCCCGCGGCGAGGAGCGTGTTCACCTGGTCGGGCGTGGTCACCGCGCCCACGGTCATCGTCGCGATGCCGACTTCGTTTCTTACCCAGTCGGCGTAGCTCGCCTGGTACATGCGGCCGTATACCGGTTTCTGGTGCGGCACGGTCTGGCCGGTGGAGACGTCGATCAGGTCGCAGCCCGCGGCCTTCAGCATCTTCGTCATGGCGACGAGGTCTTCGCCCGACAGGCCGCCCGGCGCCCAGTCGGTCGCCGAGATGCGCACCGACATGGGCTTTTCCTTCGGCCAGGCCTCGCGGCAGGCGCGGAACACTTCCAGCGGCCAGCGCAGGCGGCGCTCGATTGCGCCCCCGTATTCGTCTTTCCGGTGATTGGTGAGCGGCGAGATGAAGCTCGCAAGGAGGTACCCGTGCGCCATGTGCAGCTCGAGCATGTCGAAGCCCGCCTGGTCGGCGTACTGCGCAGAGCGCGCGAAATCGTCGCGGATGCGGTCCATGTCGGCGCGCGCCATCTCGCGCGGCACCTGCGACTCGCCCTCGAGGTAGGGCAAGGGCGAGGCCGACACCAGCGGCCAGTTGCCTTGCTCGAGCGGGTGGTCCATGCGCTCCCAGCCGAGCTGCGTCGAGCCCTTGCGCCCCGAATGTCCGATCTGCATGCAGAGCTTCGCCTTGGAATTGCCATGGCAGAAGTCGGCGATGCGCCTGAACGCATCGCGCTGCGCTTCGTTCCACAGCCCCGTGCAGCCCGGGGTGATGCGCGCCTCGGGCGAGGTGCAGGTCATCTCGACGTAGACCAGGCCTGCGCCGCCGACGGCGCGGCTGCCGAGGTGCACGAAGTGCCAGTCGGTGGGCATGCCGTCCACCGCCGAGTACTGGTCCATGGGCGAGACGACGACGCGGTTCTCCACCACCATGTCGCGCAGGCGGAACGGCGTGAACATCGGCACCGGCGGGTTCTGCATGTCGATGTCGAAGCCCTGCGCCTTCACCTGCTGCGCGAACCAGCGGTGCATGCCCTGCACGTAGGCGGGGTCCCGCAGCTCCAGGTTTTCCCAGGTGATCTGCTTGGAGCGCGACATGACGCCGAAGGCGAATTGCTCGGGCGCCATGCCCCAGTAGCGCCGCATGTGCTCGAACCAGGCAAGCGACACGTTCGCCGCGTGCTGCGTCTTCTCCACCTCCTCGCGCCGCGCGGTGTCGTAAGTGGCGAGCGCCTTCTGCACCGCGCCTTCCGTCCTCAGCGCCTCGTACAGGGCGATCGCGTCCTCCATGGCGAGCTTGGTGCCCGAGCCGATGGAGAAGTGCGCCGTGGCCTTGGCGTCGCCGATCAGCACCGCGTTGCCCTTCACCCAGGTCTCGTTGACGATGGTGGGAAAGTTGCGCCAGATCGAGCGGTTGGCGACGAGCGGATGGCCCTCGAGCTCCTCGGCGAACACGCGCTCGAGCACCGGCAGCATCTCCGCCTCGCTCATCCTGTCGAAGCCGAAGTTCTTCCAGGTCTGCTCGTCGGTCTCGATCACCCAGGTCGAGCGCCCCTCCTCGTACTGGTAGCAGTGCGCGAGGATGATGCCTTCGGGGGTCTCGCGGAAGAAGTACTTGAACGCATCGAGCGGCTTGGTGGAGCCGAGCCAGGTGAACTTGTTCGGCCGCAGG